>DAHUZG010000017.1 GCA_027306715.1 Acidimicrobiaceae bacterium | reverse complement strand
CTCGCCGGCTGCGCCGGTCGCGCCGCACCGCAGCGGCGCGCCCGGCGCGCCGGCCGGTGCTTCCCGGCCGGAGCCGTTTTCGAACGTCGGGCCGCCGTAGCGGGCCGCACCGTGCCGTAACCTCCGCTCGTGCTGGCGGCGAGGGTCGTGGTCGGGCTGGTCTCGGCGGGCGTCGTCGTGTGGGTGGTGGTGTCGGCGGTGCGCACCGTCATCCTGCCCCGGGCCGCCGCCTCGGTGCTGACGCGGGGGGTCGTCGTCCTCGTCTGGGTGGCGCTCGGCCTCCGCCTCGGCCGCTCGCAGAGCTACGAGCGGCGAGACGCCGTCTACGCCTCGCTCGGGCCGGCCTTTCTGCTCTGCCTCGTGAGCAGCTGGCTCGTGCTGGTGTGGAGCTGCTTCGCCGGCGTGCTCTGGGCGGTCTACGGCAGCGGCCCCCACGCCTTCGGCACCTCGGCGTCGTCGCTCACCACTCTCGGCTTCGACCGCCCCCCGGGAACAGGTGGCGAGCTGCTCGTCGCCGTCGAGGCGCTCGTCGGGCTGGCGTTGCTCGCCCTCATGCTCTCCTACCTGCCGGCGCTCTACTCGGCCTTCTCGCGCCGCGAGCGCCACGTCAGCAAGCTCTCTGCCCGCGCCGGGCTGCCGCCGTCAGGAGTCGAGCTGCTCGACTGGTCGTGGCGCTTCGACCGCTTCGAGGACCTCGTCGCGGTCTGGCGCGACTGGGAGGACTCCTTCACCGACCTCGGCGAGTCGCACACGAGCTTCTCGGTGCTCGCCTTCTTCCGCTCCCAGCACCCCGGCCACTCGTGGCTGACGGCGAGCGGGGCGGTGCTCGACGGTGCGGCGCTCCTCTGCTCGGCGGTCGAGGGTCCGCGCCAGGTCGACGCCGAGCTCTGCATCCGGGCCGGCTACCTGGCGCTACGGGGCATCGCCGGCGTGCTCGGGATGCCCTACGAGGATGCGCCGGACCCGTCCGACCCGATCACCATCGTCCGAGAGGAGTTCGAGGAGGCCTGCGAGGTCCTGGCGGCGAGCGGCGTCCCGCTCCGAGCGGACCGCGACGTCGCCTGGACGGCCTTCCGGGGTTGGCGGGTGAACTACGACCTCGTGCTCGTGCAGCTGGCCGCGGTGGTGATGGCGCCGTATGCGCCCTGGTCGTCCGACCGCTCGGTGAGCAGCTTCCGCCGGCCGCGGCTGTTCCTGCTCCCGGGCCGGCATCGCCCGCTGGCGGCGGCCACCCGGTGAGGACGCGTCGCCTACCGCCGCGGCGACCGGGCCGCAGCGCCGCCGCGGTTGGCGAGCGCCCCCGACTACGGCTCGAGCGTCTTCGCCGGCGGCTCGACGGGCAGACCCGCCGCCGCCCAGGCGACGAAGCCCCCGTCGAGATCGGTCGCCCGCCTCAGCCCGAGCGCCTGCAGGCTGCCGGCTGCCAGGCTCGAGGCGAATCCCTCCTGACAGACCAGCACGATCTCCTGCCCGGCGTCCACGACCTCGGGCAGGCGGTCCGGGGAGGTCGGGTCGAGTCGCCACTCGAGCTGGTTCCGGTCGACGACCACCGCGCCGGGAACCGTGCCGTGCCGGCGGCGTAGCTCGAGCGGGCGGATGTCGACGAGCAGCCCCCCGCGCGCCGCGATCCTCGCCGCCTCGGCCGGGCCGACGCGGCTGAGCCCGGCACGCACCTGCTCGAGCAGCTCGGCGATCGCCGATCCCTGGTCGGCGTCGTGATCGGTCATCGCCGGCGATGGTACCGGCGCGGGGTTGGGCCGTAGCGGGGCGAGGGCGGTAGGGTCGTCAGCCGTGAGCCCCGTCGTGCGCGGCGTCGTCATCGCCGGAGACCGGCGCGGGCGGCTGCTCGGCTACCCGACCGCCAACGTGCGCCTCGACGAGCACGAGGAGCTTCCCGACGACGGCGTCTATGCCGGTCGGGTCGTGCTGGCCGACGGGAGCGAGCACCCGGCGGCGGTCTCGGTCGGGCGGCGCCCGCAGTTCTACGACGAGGGAGGCGTCCGGCTGCTCGAGGCTTTCCTGCTCGACTACGACGGCGACCTCTACGGCCAGCAGATCACCGTCGCCGTCGGTGCCAGGGTGCGCGGCCAGCTGGTGTTCTCCTCGACCGAGGAGCTCGTCGACCAGATGGGCCGTGACGTCGAGACGGTGCGGGCGATCGTCGCCGGGGTGCGGGCCGAGTAGCGGCACGCACCCGCCACAGCCCTGCTCGTCGTATCGTATCCGTATCCGTTATCCACGTTCTTCGACACGCCGGGCGACGAAGCGGTATCAGACGACGGCCGCGCGGCCGTCGTTGCGCACCTCGCTGTCCTCGCTCTCCGAGCGCAACTACCGTCTTTACTTCGTCGGCCAGGTGGTCTCGAACATCGGCACCTGGATGCAGACGGTGGCGCAGTCGTTCCTCGTCCTCGACCTCACCCACAGCGGGACCGCCCTCGGGCTGGCGACGGCGGCACGCTACCTGCCGATCTTCGTGCTCGGGCCGGGGGCCGGCCTCGTCGCTGACCGGTTCGACAAGCGTCTGCTGACGGCCTTCACCCAGAGCGCGGCGGGGCTGCTGGCAGGCGCCTTCGCCGTCCTCATCGCCACGGGCGAGATCCGGATGTGGATGGTGTACCTGCTGGCGCTGGCGCTCGGAAGCGTCAACGCGCTCGACAAGCCGGTCAGCCAGAGCTTCATCTCCGAGCTCGTCGTCCGCGAGCAGCTCCGTAGCGCCGTGATGCTGGCGGCGATGATCCAGAACGTGGCACGGGTCTTCGGCGCCGCCCTCGGCGGGATCTGCGTCGCCCTTGCCGGCCAGACGGCCTGCTTTGCGATCAACGGCTTCTCCTACGTCGCCGTGCTCGTGGCGCTCGTGGCGATGCGACGCTCCGAGCTGCGACCGTCCGAGCCGGTGTCGAGCGAGAAGGGCCAGATTCGCGCCGGGCTGCGCTACGTCGCCTCGAGCGCAGAGCTGCTCGTCCCGCTCGTGATGATCGCCGTGATCGGCACCCTCGCCTGGGAGTACCAGGTGAGCCTGCCGCTCTTGGCGCGCAGCACCTTCCACGGCGGAGCAGGGCTGTACGGGCTGATGACCTCGGTCATGGGCCTCGGCGCGATCGCCGGCGGCCTCGTCACGGCCTCCCGTGCGACCCATCGCGCCCGCGGGCTGTCGACCTCGGCGATCGTCTGGGGAGTGGCGATGCTCGCCGCCGCCGGCGCCCCGACGCTTCCTGTCGAGCTCGTCGTGCTCGTCGCCGTGGGGTATGTCAGCATCTCGTTCAACTCGATGGCGCGCACGGCGCTCCAGCTCGCCTCGGCACCGTCGATGCGCGGGCGGGTGATGGCGCTGTGGTCCGTCGCCTGGCTCGGGTCGACCCCGATCGGCGGTCCGATCGTCGGATGGGTGGGACAGCACCTCGGGGCGCGCTGGACGCTGGCCCTCGGGGGGCTGCCGACGCTTGTCTGCGGGGTGCTGGCGCGGCCGTCGCTCGAGCGGATCGACGAGCGAGCCGAGGCCGCCGCCGATGCGCTCGCCGCCACCACCTGAGCCGTCAGGCTCTCCGAGGCCTCTCGAGGATCGGCGCCGCTAGGCCGCCACTAGGCCGGCGGGACCGCTCCCCCCGGCCATCTTTCCGCCAGGCAGGTCAGCGGTCCTGCAGCATCCTCCAGACGCGCTCGGGGGTCAGGGGCACGGCGTCTGCCCATTTGCCGGTGGCGCGGGCGACAGCGGTGACGACTGCGGCGGCGACGGGATTGAGGGCGCCCTCGCCAGCGCCCTTGGCACCGTAGGGCCCCACGCCGTCGCGGCGCTCGGCGATCATGGTCTCGATATGAGGCGGCACGTCGCGTACCCGGGGGACGCGGTAGTCGACGAGGTTCGGGTTGACGAGCTGGGTTCCGTCGTAGATCAGCTCTTCGAACAAAGCGATGCCCATCCCCTGGGTCGCCGCGCCGAGATCCTGTCCCTCGACGGCCTGGGGGTTGATGGCGAAGCCGACGTCGGCGAGGGTGACGAGGCTCTCGACGCGCACCTCACCGGTCTCGGCGTCGACGCGACAGCCGACACCGACCATCCCGATCTCCCAGAACGGCGGCATCTTCTGGGTGATCCCGTCACGCCGCACGACTCCGACCCCGGTCACCTCCCCTGCGTTGGCACCGAACCAGCGCTTGATCACGTCGCCGTAGCTGACAAAGGCGCCGTCGGGGAGCCGGACCCCGCCGGCGACGGGCTCGACCGAGGCCGGGTCGAGCGCGGCCGGCTCGGCGGCCATGGCGACGATCTTCGCTCGCGCCTCGGCGCAGGCACGTTGCAACGCCAGGCCGGCGAGCGTCGTCGTGCGGCTGGCGCCGGTCGTGCGCTCGTAGGAGGCGGCGCTGGTGTCGGACTGGCGGACGACGACCTCGGCGAGGGTGACGCCGAGCTCGGCGGCGGCGATCTGGGCGAGGGT
>DAHUZG010000014.1 GCA_027306715.1 Acidimicrobiaceae bacterium | reverse complement strand
CCTAGACGAGTAAGTCCAAGGGGTCGCCGCTGGGCGACGGTCCACCACTGACGCGACGAAGGCGTCCAGGATCGGCGTTGCAAACCAACGATCGACCATGGAGGTCACCGTGGACGCCGACCTGGACACCCTCGCCACCGCACTGTACGTGAGGATCGACGACGCGTTGAAGACGCGCCCTGAGCTGGGGCGATGCCGACCGGAGATCGGCCTGTGCCCGAAGCTCTCCGACGCCGAGCTGCTCACGCTCGCCGTCATCCAGGCGCTCCTCGGCTTCAGCTCGGAGACCCGGTTCCTTCGTCACGCCTCGGCGCACCTTTGCCACCTGTTCCCCTACGTGCCGGGCCAGTCGGGCTACAACAAGCGGCTCCGACGCGCCGCGTTCCAGCTGCGGGCCGTGATCCGGCTCCTCTCGATCGAGACCGAGAGCTTCTTCGACGACACCTGGCTCGTCGACTCGACGCCGGTCGAGTGCGGACGCTCCCGAGAGACCGCCAAGCGATCCGATCTCGTCGGCTACGCCGGCTACGGCTACTGCGCCAGCCACTCCCGCTACTTCTGGGGCCTTCGTCTCCATCTCGTCTGCACCCCCCAGGGACTGCCGGTGGCCTTCGCCCTCGCCAATGCGAAAGACGACGAGCGCGAGGTGCTCCGTGACCTGCTCGAGAGCGAGGCCAGCCTGCTCGGGCAGCGCCCGGGCCAGGTCATCTTGGCTGACAAGGGCTATCGCAGCGCCGAGCTCGAGGCGTTCTTGGCCGACCACCATGCGACGCTCATCCGCCCAGCGATGGCCGGTGAGGCGCCCCGTCCCGGTGGCCGCTTCTTGAAGCCGCTCCGCCAGATCATCGAGTCGGTGAACGACACCTTGAAGGGTCAGCTCGACCTCGAGCGCCACGGCGGACGCACCTGGGGAGGCGTCGTGACCCGCGTGCTCCAGCGCCTGCTCGCCCTCACCGCGGCGATCTGGCACAACGGCCAGCTGGGGAAGCGCCCGGTTCGCTCGCTCCTCGCCTACGACCACTGATGACCCCTTGGAATTGATCATCTAGGTGGGATCCGTCGGCGCCGGCGGCGGCTCGGGGCGGGGCGGGAGCATCCCGGCGGCGACGAACGTGCCGAGCACCGGAGCAAGGGCGAACTCCGGGTCGAGGCGCGCTGCCAGGCCCTCGCACATGATGACGGTCTTCACGAGCAACGCCAGCTCGCGGGGAAAGTGCAGGCGATGGCGCCGGCCCACCGACATGAGCTGGGTGAGCAGCGGCGCCAGGCGCAGCTCGCGCAGCGGCACGTCGACGGTCGCCCGGGTCAGGCGGTCGAGCTCACCGAGGAAGCGGGCCTCGTCGACCCCGCTCGGCACCACCCCGAGCTCCTGCAGCGCCCGGGCGCTGCGCAGGCTGTCCTGGCCGGCGAGGGCGAGCAGGATCTCGACGAGGCCGCGGCGCACCTCGGGCGCCACCGTCCCGACCATGCCGAAGTCGACCATGGCCAGGCGGCCGCCCGGCTCCACGAACAGGTTGCCGGGGTGCGGGTCGGCGTGGAAGAAGCCGTCGACGAACACCATCGACAGGTACACCTCGGCGAGCGTCCGGGCCAGGCGCGCCCGGACCACCCCGGCGGCGTCGAGCGCCACGAGGTCGTCGACCTTCTCGCCGAAGATGCGCTCGAGGGTCAGCACGGCGGCGCTCGTGTGCGACCAGACCACGGCCGGCGCATGCACCCCGAGCCGGTCGAGCTGCGGGCGCAACCGGTCGGCGTTGCGCCCCTCGGCCAGGTAGTCGAGCTCGCCACGGATCGTGGCGGCGAACTCGGCGACGAACCCGACGAGGTCGAGGCGGCGCAGCGGGCCGGGCAGCGCCACGAGGAGGCGGGCACCGGCGCGCAGGATCCCGAGGTCGACCTCCACCACCTCGACCACGCCCGGCCGGCGCACCTTCACGACCACCTCCTGGCCGCCCCCGAGCGTGGCGGCGTGCACCTGACCGATCGACGCCGCCGCCAGCGGCTCGGCGGCGAACCGCTCGAACAGGGCCTCCGGCTCCGCCCCGAGCGCCTCGCGGATGCTGCGCCGGATCTGGGCGATCGGCACGGTCGGCGCCGAGTCCTGGAGCGAG
>DAHUZG010000013.1 GCA_027306715.1 Acidimicrobiaceae bacterium | reverse complement strand
ACCCTCGACGTCGCCGGCGGGAGGATCATGCTGTGAGCGTCGCCGGCTCAAGACCCGAGCCGGCGACGGCCCGGCCGGCGCGCGTCGGCGTCGCCGGGCTCGGGGCGATGGGGGGCTCGATCGCCGCCCTCGTCAGTGCGGGGGGCTTCGAGGTGATCGGCTACGACCCGGCGCCGGAGGCGATCGCCGCCGCCGTGACGGCGGGTGCCCGCCCGGCGCGAAGCGTCGGTGAGTTGGCAACTCGGGCCGAGGTGCTCATCGCCTCGTTGCCCGCAGCGGACGCCCTCGGTGCGCTTGTCGCCGACGTCGTCGCCTCGCCGGGAGGGGTGCAGGTGGTCGTCGAGGCGAGCACGCTCGCCCTCGAGGACAAAGAAGATGCCCGCGAGCGGCTCGCCGCAGCGGGGGTCGACCTGCTCGACTGCCCGATCAGCGGGACCGCGGCCCAGCTTCGTGCCGGCGACGCTGCCGTCTACGCCAGCGGCGAGGCGGCGAGCCTGCGCTATTGCCTGCCGGTGCTGTCGTCGTTCGCCCGCCAGGTGATAGACGCCGGTCCATTCGGCAACGGGACGAGGCTCAAGCTCGTCGCCAACCTCCTCGTCGCCGTGCACAACGTCGCGGCCGCCGAGGCGATCGCCCTTGCCGAGCGGTCCGGTCTCGACCCGGCGCTGGCGCTCGAGGCGCTCACCTCTGGCGCCGGAAGCTCGCGGATGCTCGAGGTGCGCGGGCCGATGATGCTCGAGCGCAGCTACCGGCCGGCGCCGATGCGGGTCCGGCTGTTCGCCAAGGACCTGCAGCTGATCGACGCCTTCGCCCGCGACTGCGGGGCCCGCACGCCGCTGCTCGACGCCAGCAGGCCGCTGTACGAGGCGGCCTCGCGTCTCGGCCACGACGACTCCGACACCGCCAGCGTGTTCGAGACGCTGCTCGGCAGCTGAGCACGGCCGGGACAACCGTGACCGGGCGGGCCGGGCCGGCCGGTCGCGGGCTCACCCCGCGAGGGTGATCTCCTTCACCGGGAAGGTGCTGATCAGCTCGGTCCGGTCCTCGTGGACGATGAGCATCTCCTCGATCCGTACGCCGAAGTCGTGCACCTTGCCGTGCTGGGTCTCGAGCGCGAAGACCATCCCCGGCTGGATGACCTGGGGGTAGTCGAGCGACCAGATGCGGCTGATCACCGGCTGGTCGTACTGGGCGAGACCGAGCCCGTGCCCCCAGAGGTTCGCCGCCGCCTGGTCCTCGTTGTCGTATCCCCAGACTTCCTTCGCCGAGGGCCAGCGCGAGGCGATATCTGCGGTCGTGGCGCCCGGACGGACGGCCTCGATGGAGTCGTAGAGCCACTTGAGCGCCAGGTCGTAGTAGCTGCGCTGCTCGTCGTTCGGCTTGCCGCCGACGCAGTAGGTCCGGTAGTAGCAGGACTTGAAGCCGTTCCAGGTGAGCGCGGCGAGGTCGATGATGACGATCTCACCGGGGCGGATGATGCGGTCGGAGAAGTTCCGCCAGTTCGGCCAGGCGTTCGGTCCGGAGGAGACGATGATGTCCTCGACGTCCTCCATGCCCGGGATGTTGTAGAGGTACTGCATCCCAAAGGCCGTCACCTGGTTCTCGGTGAGCCCGGGCTTCAGCATCTGGGAGAACTCGTAGTGCAGCACGTCGCCGATGGCCCCGACGATCCGCATCGCCTCCTGCTCGTCGACGTTCTTGACCGAGCGCGCCTCCTGCATCGCGCTCGCCCCATCGGACCAGGTGATCCCGGCCCGCTCGAAGGCACCGATCATGTTGATGTCGACGAAGTCGACGCCGAGCGGCTGGTCCTTCACCCCCGCCTCCTCGAGGTCCTCGAGGATGGCCTTGGTGAATTTCTCCACCTGCGCCGTGGAGGCGGGCCCGGCCGCCCCCTTGATCCAGGAGAACGACGTGCGCACGTTCTCCGGCTTGAGCCACGGCGAGTGGCGCTTCACGTGGATGCCGATGTCACCCTGCTCGTAGAGCACGGGTTCGCGCCCCTCGACGAGGATGGCGTAACGCAGCCCGGGCTTCAGCCGGTTCCAGCCCGGAGTGAGCGTCGAGGTGATGTAGCGGACGTTCTCGTCGTACATGCAGAGCATCGCCCCGAGGCCATGCCGGGCCATCGCCGCGCGGGCGCGTGCCAGACGGTGCTCGCGCATCCGCTGCCAGTTGATCCGCTCCTGCCAGTCCATGCCCACACTGCCGAACGATGCCACGGTGCTCCTTTCCGACCGCCGGCGCGGCGTCCCCTACGGCGACCGCTTGCCGGGAACAGCGCATGCTACGAGGCGTTGCGAACGATTGCTGTCACTGTCGCGCCGAAGCGGGCAGCGCCGGCGGTGACGCCTCGTCGGTAAGCCCTGTCACTGCTCGCCGGATCACTTCTCGCCGGGCTCGAGCCAGGCCCGCAGGCCCACAGCGCCGATCGCCTCGACCGCGCAGGCCTCGTCGTTCTCCGAGGTGTCACCGGACACGCCCACCGCGCCGAGGACCGTCCCCGAGTCGTCAAGGATCGGCACGCCCCCGGCGACGGGCAGCATCCTCCCGCCGGCCAGGACCCCGAGGGCGCCGAAGAACTGCGGCAGCGCCTGGGCCCGTTCGACGAGCGCGTGCGCCGACCAGCCCATGGCGAGCACTCCGTAGGCCTTGGCGAGCGCCACCTCGGCGCGCAGGATTCCCGAGCCGTCGGCCCGCTTCAGCGCGACGACGTTCCCGCCGGCGTCGAGCACGGCGGCGGTGAGCGGGGCGAGAGAGCGGTCGTTGCCGCTCTCGAGGACACCGTCGACGATGCGGGAGGCCTGATCGAGCGTGATCGACGCCGAGAGGCGGGTCACGGTCAGCTGCCTTCGTACTGCAGCACGTAGATTCCCTGGCCGCTGCGCTCGGCGGCGTAGACAATTCCCTCCGAGTCGACGAAGAGGTCGTTGATCTGGGGCACGCCGGCGCCGGGCGGTACGTCAGGGACGAAGGAGGCGACCTCGCGTGGATGGAACGCGTCGCTGACGTCGTAGGCTCGCACGCCGGCGTTGAAGAACGAGGCGAAGAGCACCTCTTCACTCTGCCACGACCAGTCGAACGGCTCGTTCTCGTGCAGGTTGTGGGCGCCGAAGCGGCCGCCGCGGCGTGCGAAGTCCTCGACAGGAGGGAGCGGGGCGGTGCTGACGATGAGCGGTCGCTTCTCGTAGCTGACGTCGGCGATCCAGAGCATCTTCGGATGGTCGGCGCCATCGTCGCGGATGCACTCGTCGGTGATCGCCAGCAGCCCGCGCGACGGAAGGGGGAGCGCCGTGTGGCTGAACCCGTTCATCGGCGGGTGGTACTCGAGGCGCGAGACGAGGCTCGGCGCGGACTTGTCGGAGACGTCGAGGACGATCACGCCGCCGTCGATGTAGCCGACGTAGGCGCGGTCCGGGCGCCCGGGCTGGACGTGGATGTTGTGCGGGCGGAAGCCCGAGTCGAGCCGAGGATGACGACGCGGCGGTGGCGCCGCGTCGCCCTGCTGGGTGCCTGGCAGCCACCACCTTCCGACCTCGCTCGGGCGCGACGGCTCGGCGAGGTCGACGATGACGACGAACTGGTCGTCCTTCGGGCTGGCCGGCTGCGAGTCCGGCGTCCCGGTGCTCAGGTACGCGTACCGGCCGTCGACGCAGCCGACCCAGTGCGTGCCTCGCGATCTCGGCCCCGAGAGGTCGAGAGAGGCGATCGAACGGGGCTCGGCAGGATTCGCCAGGTCGAAGACCTCGATCCCCGCCGGCTCGAGCCCTGGCTCGCTCACCTGGTAGGCGACGATCATCACCTCGCCGGCGATGGCGAGCGAGTTCGAGCGGACCTTCTCGTGCGGCAGCTCGACCTGGCCGATAAGGCGCGGAGAGCGGGGGTCGCTGACATCGAGGATGCTGAAGTTCACCGGCCCGCGCTCGTGGGCGACGTAGAGGAACCGCCGGCCCCCGGAGACATAGAGCGAGGTCCCTTCGCCGCACTGCCCCCGGCCGGCGAGGTCGTTCCGGCCGAGCAGGCGCAGCCTCGTCGACTCTGTCATCTCTCTCTCCTCTCAGCGCGCGGCACCGCCTTGCGGCGGGCTGCGGTGGCGTGCCGACCGGGAGCGGGGCTCTCGGCCGGCTGGGCTCTCG
Organism: Acidimicrobiaceae bacterium; assembly: GCA_027306715.1. Lineage (GTDB taxonomy): Bacteria > Actinomycetota > Acidimicrobiia > Acidimicrobiales > Bog-793 > DAHUZG01. Next base: position 1,839 of record DAHUZG010000013.1, on the reverse strand, counting down.
GCGGTCGGGGCGGGGGCGTCTCGGCGGACCTTCAGCGGGGCGGGATCACGGGCAGCAGCAGGTACGACGGGTGGGCCGGCCCGGTGTGCAGCGTCGTCCTCCCCCGGAAGCGCTCGCCGTCCCGGTCACCGAGGTGGGTGAAGGGTCCGACGCCGCGGTTGGCGTAGTAGAAGCTCTCCGCGAATGGCGAGAGCTTGCCCTGGTACTCGTAGTCCTTGCCGCGCACCGACAGCACGACGCGATGGTGCGGCGGGACGACGATGCAGGTCGGCCAGATCTCGACGTCGCACTCGGCGATGGTGCCGGGCTCGAGCAGCTCTTCGCGGTCATGTGGGTGGAACGGGCGCTCCGGGCGTGAGCGGGCGGTGTCGATCCGGCGGTGCGAGGCGCGCAGCCATCCCTGGGCCACCGGCGTGTTCGGATCGAGCGCGCCCTGGAAGGTCAGCTCCGCACCATCGGGTTCGAAGACCCGAAGCACGAGGAAGAGGTCGGCGTCGTCGGTGCTCGAGGAGACGAAGAGCTTGGCGGCGAGCGGGCCGGTGATCTCGAGCGGCGACTCAAAGCTCGGCAGCGCGAAGTCGAGGCCCTCGCCGAGGGCCTCGAAGCTGGCGCTCGCCGCTGCGGCCGGAGCGCCGCTGGTGAGCTCGAGCGAGCCTGCGTCGAGGTAGCACGTAGTCCATCGCGTGCGGGCGAGCGGCCACTCGTGCTCCTCGCGCCGCTCGAAGCGTTCGCCCGGGTGGCGCACGTTGAGCACGACCGGAGGCGTCTGCTCCCAGCCGTTGTCGACGCCGAGGAGGTAGTGATCGAAGAAGCGCCGTTGCAGGGCTACGCCATAGTCGGTGTAGAAGTGCGTCCAGTGCTCGAGACCGTGGACCTCGAGCCACTTCTGCGGCGAGGCCGCCTCGGTGAACGCTTCGAAGTTGCCGCGCGGATGGAGCCCCTGCCCGCCCCAGTTGGCGCAGGAGAGGAACGGGACCCGGACCTTTGACCACTCCGCCGAGCGCTCCCGGTACCACCCGTCGTCCAAGCGGCGCCGCCGGAGCTCGCCGTCGAGGTCGACGCGCTGACAAGCGAGCTCCTCCTCGGTCAGATCGACCGGGCCGGCGACGTGCTCGCCGGTGTTGGGGTTGAGCGGGGAGCGGCTGCCTACGCCGTACTGGACGGTGCGCACCTGGCGGGCGAACCAATTCGCCTGGAAGTCACAGAGGATGCCGCCGTGGTGGCTCTCGTCACGATAGGAGTCGGCGGCTGCCTCCCAGGGAATCATCGCCGCGAGGTGCGGAGGGGCCAGCGCCGCTACAAGCCACTGGTTCATGGCGTAGTACGAGACGCCGCTCAGCCCGACCTTGCCGCTGCACCACGGCTGGGCCGCCGCCCACTCGATGCAGGCGGCGAGGTCCTCGCTCTCACGCCGGTTCCACGGATCGACGAAGCCCGGCGACCAACCGGTCCCGCGCGAGTCCACCCGGACGCAGGCGTAGCCGTGGGGGACCCACTTCTCGGGGTCGACGACCTCCCAGCTCTGGTAGCGGTTGGACGAGCCCGCAGCGACGTCGGGGTGGTCGGCGACCATCTTCTCCCACTGCGGGGTGTATCCCTCCTGGAAGGCGAGCCCCTTGCCGTACGGGCCGTAGCTGAGGATCGCCGGTGCCGGCTGGTCACCCTCGGGCCGGTACACGTCGGCGCGAAGCACGATGCCGTCGTCGACGGTGATCGGGACCTGCCAGTCGACGCGCATCCCGTCGCGCGCCTCGTGGCGGGTCAGCTCGTCCCCCCCGCTCCCGGCCTGCAAGCCCCTCGACCCCCCTAGCTTCTCGGTCCCCGCCGGCGGCGAGCACG
>DAHUZG010000011.1 GCA_027306715.1 Acidimicrobiaceae bacterium | reverse complement strand
CTCGCTCTGCGCCGCCTCGCCGAAAGAGCTCGTCCAGGCCCTCGTCGAACAGCTCGGTGATCGCCGCTCGACGGGCGACGACATCGCCGTGCCCGCCGCCCGTCGCTTCTGACGCCCGCCGGTCGTGGCCTCCCGCCGGCTGGGGTCATCTCCGGGCGCTGTTGCCGGCGGGCTTTGTGACCGGGGAGACGACCTCGGCGCTCGCCAGCTGGCGAGCGCCATTCTGCTCCCCGCCGATCAGGAACAGCCGCCCGTCGCTGACCGCGGACCCGGCGTATGCCACCGGGACCGGCAGCTTGCCGGCGACGAGCAGCTTTCCTGAGGCAGGCACGTAGGCGTAGATCGTCGAGCTCGTCCCGGCGTCGCCCTCGCCGCCGGCGAGAAGGATCACCTTGCCAAAGCTCGCCGCGCTGGCGCCGGCGAGGCCGACGGGCAGCCGGCCGACGACGGTGGAGGATCGCGTCTCGAGGTCGACCTCTTGAATCGTCGAGACGGGTGACCCCGTGAGCGTCGCACCTCCGAACACGAAGATCTTGCCTCCGACGCTCGCTGCCGCCGGATAGCGGACCGGAACCGCCAGGCTCGCCACGATCCGGAAGTGCTGCCCGTCGCTCGTCGCGAGGACGCCGGGGTCATAGGAGGGGCCGTCGTAGCCGCCGACGACGTAGCCGATGCCGCCGATCGAGACACCGGTGGCGTCGGCTCGGGGCGCCCCGAGCGGCGCCGCCTGCGTCCCGGCGCCACCGGCGAAGGACTGCACCGTTGCGGCCGGCACCGCCGTCCCCCCGCCGACGAGCACGCTCCTGCCTGCCACCTCGATGCCGGCGGCGTCGTGGGTGGCGACCGGGAGGCTGCCGAGCTGGGTCAGCGCCCCGCTCGTCGGTGCCAGCCGGAAGACGCCGCTCTCGGAGGTCGAACCGACGAGCCCGCCGGCCAACAGCAGCGAGCCGCCGCCGGGATTGAGCACGGCCTCCCGGCTGATCGCCGCTTGCAGGCTCCAGGGGAGAAGGCGGGCTGCGGCTGCCGGCGGCGCCACCAGCGAAGGTGCCCCCGCCGGGGTGGCGCGCGAGGGGTGGCTGTCGCTCGTCGGGGGGGTCGAGGAACCCGAGGAGGTGACGAAACCGAGGACGATGCCGAGCACGGCGACTACCAGCGAAGCGGCGAAGGTCCGCCGTCGACGGACGGAGCGGCTCGGTCGCTTTCGAGGCAGGCGGCCAGCGCCGCCCCCCTGCGGGCGGCGCTGCCCGCTCCTCGCGGCGCCCCGGGGAGGTCCTGGCCGGGCGCGCCGGGCACTGGGGTCGGGACGGCTCGGCATCTCGCGAGCCTACGACGCCACCCCCGCGACGCGGTGAAGGGCCGGTGAAGGGCCGGCGGGCGGCGGCATGCGGTTGCGAACAATAACCAATGATTCTGCAACTAAACTTCCCGCCGGCGGTGCCGTCGGTGAGCCTGGGTAACTAATGGCCGCGCACCGCCTGATCCGGCTTTCCGACCGCTCGTCGGCGGATCCCGCGCTCGCCTCGGCGGCGCCACGGGCGATCGTGTTCGCCGTCGTGTCGCTGGCGCTGTTCATGTCCTCGGTCGACGGCACCATCGTCGCCACCGGGCTGCCGACCATCGGCCATGCGCTCTCGGCACGGCTCAACTGGACCGCCTGGACGATGACCGCCTACCAGCTGGGTCTCGTCGTTGCCATGCCGGTGGCCGGGCGGCTGTCGGACCGGCTCGGCCGCAAGCGGGTGTTCCTCGCCGCCGCCGCCGTCTTCATCCTCTCGTCGCTCGCCTGCGGCTTCTCGCACAGCATCGCGCTGCTGATCCTGTTCCGGGTCATCCAGGCGCTCGGCGGCGGGGCGTTCGTGCCGGCCGCCACGGGCATCGTCTCGGACGTCTTCGGCGAGCGCCGCGACCAGGCGCTCGGCCTGTTCTCCAGCATCTTCCCCCTCGGCGCGCTCGTCGGGCCGATCCTCGGCGGGGTGATCATCGCCGAGTGGTCCTGGCGGGGGATCTTCCTCGTCAACGTGCCCGTCGGCACGGCCTTTTTCCTGCTCGGCCTCCGCTACTTGCCGAGATCCGAGCCGCTCGGAGGAAAGATCGACCTTGTCGGGTCGGCGCTCCTCGGCGCCACGGTGCTCGCCACGATGCTCGGCATCACCCACCTCGGCGATCCCGGCAGCTCGATCCTCGCCCTCGGGACTGCGGGGCCGTTCCTCACGGGCATCGGCTGCGGCGTGGCCTTCGTCCGCCGCTGCTCCCGGCTCGAGGACCCGGTGATCCCGATCGCTCTGCTGAAAGAGCGCAGCTTCGCGGCGATGAACGGCATCAATTTCGCCTTCGGCGCCTGTGCGATCGGGTTCGGCTCGCTCGTCCCTGTCTTCGCCGAGGACCGCTACGGGCTAAAGCCGCTCGCTGCGGGCACGCTCCTCACCGCCAGGGCGCTCGGCGAGATCGGCGTCGCCGCGCTTGCCTCGATGTTCATCCGGCGCACCGGCTACCGGGTGCCGATGGTGGTCGGCTTCCTGGTGATGGCCGGAGGTCTCGCCTTCATCGCCGTCCCGCCGCACCTGCTCAGCCCCTACGTCTGGCTCTCCCTCGGGGCCGCGGTGACCGGCGTCGGCACCGGCGCCTCCGCACCGGCGGCCAACAACGCCACCCTTCAGCTCTCGCCAGCCGACGTCGGTTCGATAGCCGGCCTGCGCGGGGCCGCCCGGCAAGCCGGCGCGATCGTCGCCGTCGCGCTCACGACCTCGCTCGTCGCGCGAAGCGGCGCCCACATCGCCACGCTCGGGCACGCCTTCTTCGTTCTCGCCACCCTGCTGATGCTCGTCACCCCGCTCGTGATCGCCGTGCCGGACAGCGACGGCGGCCTCGTCAGCGCCGCCTGATCCGTTCCACCAGCAGCTCGGCCAGGCTCGTCCCTCCACGCCCGGCGAGCTGGCGCGCCTGGGTGGCGCAGCTGAATCCGTCGATCACGAGGGCGGTCCCGGGCGCGAGGGC
>DAHUZG010000010.1 GCA_027306715.1 Acidimicrobiaceae bacterium | reverse complement strand
GGCGAGGGTCATCACGAGGACGGCACCGCGAAAGCCGGAGATCGCCGGGGAGAGCGAGGACCAGCCGAAGCCGACGACGAAGTCGGGAATGGCGAGCGGGACGACGAGGAGGACGGCGAACAGGCGGCGGAAGGGAAGGTCGGTCCGCTCGACAAGGAACGCCGTTGCCGTGCCGAGGACGGCGCACAAGAGGACGACGGCGGCGGTGAGGCGAAGGGTGTTGCCGAGCAGCTCGGCGGTGAGGGAGCGGAAGACCAGCCGGGAGAGGCCGGCGGCTCCGCCAGAGGAGGCCTCGAAGGCCAAGAAGGCGAGCGGGCAGGCGAGCAGCAAGGCGACGGCGCCGCTCGCGGCGCTGAGACCGAGGCCCGCCGCGGGCCGGCGGATCACAAGAGCCCTGCCTGCTGGAGCAGGGCGACGGCGCTTCTGCCGTCGCCGAGCTCGGCGATGCTGATCGGGTCGGGCCGGAGCGCGGCGAAGGGAGTCTCGTGCGCGGCGGTGGACACGCCGGAGGCGATCGGGTACTCGAAGCTGTCGGAGTGGGCGATGATCTCCTGGCCGTGGTGACTGACGAGAAAGGCGAGCAGCGCCTCGGCCTCGCGGCGGTGCTTGGAGGAGGAAAGCACGGCGGCTCCGGAGACGTCGACCACGTAGCCGGGATCGCCGGGGGCGAAGGTGGCGATCCTCGAGGTCAGCTCGTTGGTGCCGATCTCGGCGCCGAGGCGGTACCAGTAGTACTGGTCGATCAGCCCGAGGGCGGCCTGGCCGCGATTGACGGCGCTCGTCACCGTCTCGTTGTCGGGGTAGAGGTGCCCGGCGACGTTCGCCTTCAGGCCCTCGAGCCAGCGAAGCGCCGTGCTCGCTCCGTAGCGCCGCTCGACGGCAGTGACGATCGGCTGGAAGTCGGTCTCGCCGGGCGCCAGGGCCAGCATCCCCCGGTAGCGGGGCGAGGCGAGCGCGAGCACCGAGGTCGGCAGGCGGTCGGCGGGGATCAGCCTCGGGTCGTAGACGAGCACGCTGACGCGGGCCGAGACGCCCACCCACCGGCCGCGGGGGGAGTCGAAGCGGGTGGGCGTGCGGGACAGGATGGCACCGGGGAGGGGGGCCAGGAGTCCCTGCGCCTGGAGGAACTCGAGGGCGGGCGAGTTCTCGGTGTAGATCACGTCTGCCGGCGAGCGGGGCCCCTCGGTGGCGATGACGTCGGCGAGGGCGTCCTCGTCGTCGCTGCGAACCGCCACGGCGATGCCGGTCGTGGCCTCGAAGGCGCGCACCAGCGAGTCGGTGGTCTGGACGTGCTGGCCGTTGTAGAGGGTGAGCGTGACGGCCCTCCGGCCGCCCTCTCCGGGCGAGCTCGAGCAGGCGGCGGCGAGCACGCCGGCAAAAAGGACGAGCCCGGCGGCGATGAGACCCCGCCCGGTCGGATGCAGCGCTCGATTTGACGAAACGGGACGGCGCGACACCGGGCTCCTCTGGCGGCGCTGCCCCCTCGGCGAGGCGCCGTGAACCCGGTCCTTGCGCGACCGGCTTCCGGCGCGCGTAGGGCAGGCTCAGTGATGACTTAGGCGGGCCTAATTATAACGGCGCCGCCGGCGTCGTCGAGTGGGCGCCCTACTTGACGGCGCCCGCGAGGGCGCCGCGGCG
>DAHUZG010000442.1 GCA_027306715.1 Acidimicrobiaceae bacterium | reverse complement strand
CGAGCCGAGGGCCGAAGCAAGGGCAGCGATGCCGCTGCGGCCGAGGACCGCGGCGCCGACGAGCGGCAGCCCGACGGCGAGGGGAAGGGTGTCGCGGCCCGACCAGGTGAAGCCGAACCGGTGCGCCTGGGAGGTCGAGATGACGACCGGGAGCACGACGATCGCCACCGTGAGCACCCCGATCACGAGCGCCTGGCGCAGCCTCCCGAGCATCACGCCGACGAGGGCGAGAAATCCCACCAGTCCGTACCAGGCGAGGTAGGTGAAGGTCGGCGAGCGCGTGTCGAACCAGCCGAACACCCCGATCATCCCGCTGATGTAGTCGCCGGTGCGGGCGAAGGAGGTCTCGAGGATCTGCGACTCGGGGATGGTGCTCGGCACCGCGGTGCGCGAGTAGACGAGCAGCGAGTGCTCGCCGAAGATCCACACGCAGGCGGCGATCCCGACGGCTACCACGGCGAGGAGGGCGGCTCGCGCCGAGCGCCGGTGCAGCAGGCGGGCAAGGGCGCGTGGCTCGGCCAGCGCGACGAGGGCGGAGGCGGTCAGACCGAGCCAGAACGGCGACATCCCGCGCACGAGCTCGAAGGTGCCGGCGGACACCGCGAGCGTGGCGATCAGGCCCGGCGGCGGGTCGTCGAGGCGTTCGAGCACGAGGACGAGACCGGCCGTCCAGGCGGCGATCGCCGCCGAGATCTCGAGGCCGCTCGGGTTCACCACACCGCCGAGGTAGAGGACCATCGGTGTCGCTGCGACGACGACGCCGAGACGGATCGCCCGCGAGCGCGACCAGACGACCGCAGCCATCACCGCCAGCCCGATGAAGATCGCCGAGAGCAGTGCCGAGAGGAGCCTCATCAGATACAGCTCTGTCGTCGTCTCTCCGAGCAGCGACGGCAGCCCGACCACGGCGTAGTACAGCGGGGGGTAGCGGGCGTTGTAGATACACACCGGCTTGTCGTGCGAGCCGCCGGTGGGCGCCGAGGCGCATTTGGCCGGCACCGTCGGGTGGGTGTGGAAGCAGGACGGGATGTTCCTGGTGCCGGCGTAGAAAGCCGGCACGCTCACCCGGCCGAAGGGGCTGGGCGGGGCGTCGAGAAGGTTGGCGACGAAGTCCCCGCGCACCACCGCCGCCGCCTTGATCACGTGCACCGGCTCGTCGGGGCCGCTGAACAGCGGCGAGGCGAAGCTCCAGACCGCCATGCAGCAGAACGCCGCCAGCGTCGCGACGGCAAAGACCACACCCGGGCGGCGGCTCGGCGGCACGCGCGCCGGCGCCACCTGCGACGGTGTGCTCCGCCGCAGGTGCTGACCCGTCATCGGACGGGAGGGGCGCAGTCCTATGCTCGTGGTCACTCCTTGTCGCCTACCGTGTCACAACGGCACGGACGGCCCACGACGCTAGTCCGCATGGTCACGAGCCTTCGCCCTGCTGGGCTGTACCCCGGCGCCCCTCTGCCACCGGGGCGCGCCGCGGCAGGGCCGGATCGGGCCGAGCCTCGTGCTCAGGGCACGGCGAGCATCACGAGCGCCGCCAGCATGTCCCAGAGGATGCGTGCGGTGAGGCCCCAGACGAGGTCGTCGCCGAGCGACGACTCGTCGGCGAAGAAGCACATCGGGCGGCCGCCCCAGCGTTCCTGCCAGCAGACGCCCTCTGCCAGCAGCCCTTTGAGCGGTGCCTCGATCACCGCCTCGACCTCACCGGAATGGATCGCCAGCTGCGGCGGGGCGGCGAGGACGGCGACATAGGCGGCGACGAGCTCGCTCCGGCTGCGGCGCGAGTACGGGCCGAGGAGGCCGGTCGCCGTGGCAAGGGCAGGATCGAGGCCGACCTCCTCTTGGGCTTCCCGCAACGCCGCCTGGAGCGTGTGCTCCCCCGCCTCGACGAAACCTCCGGGAAAGGCGACGTGGCCGGGGTCGCGGGCGAGGGCAGAGGAGCGGCGGGTGAGGAGGACGACCGGGTCGCCGTGGCGCTCGTAGACCGGGACGAGCACCGCGGCCGTCGCCGAGCGCAGCTGCGGGGTGCCCGCAAGGCGTTCGACCAGGGCGACGACGTGCTCGAAGCCGATCGCCGATGCCGCCCAGCGCGGTGACGCCATCACCTCGGCGCGCTCCGGTCTCGGCACGATCTGGCGGAATGCTGCCGGGTGTGCCACAAGCGCCAGCGTACTGACACCCCCCGGCTCGAGCGGGCAGCCGGTGGCGCGACAGGGCGCCGGCAGCCTCGCGGCCGCCGGCGCCCGGTCACGCCTGTCCCCTCCCGGGGAGGCTGAGCTTGCCTGCTACATCATGCCCATGCCACCGGGGGGCATGCCCCCCGAAGCTGCGGCGTCCTTCTTCTCGGGCTTGTCGGCGATCAGCACCTCGGTCGTGAGCATGAGACCGGCGATCGAGGCGGCGTTCTGCAGCGCAGAGCGCGTCACCTTGGCGGGGTCGATGACTCCTGCCTTGACGAGGTCCTCGCAGCTGCCGGTGGCGGCGTTGAGGCCCATCGGACCCTCGAGCCGCTCGACCTCCTGGACCTGGACGGAGCCCTCCATCCCGGCGTTGAGGGCGATCCACTTGAGGGGCTCCTCGACGGCCCGCCAGACGATGCGGGCGCCTGTGGCCTCGTCGCCGGTGAGCGAGTCGACGACCTTGGAGATCGCGGCGCGGCTGCGCAGCAGCGCCGTCCCGCCACCGGCGACGATGCCCTCCTCGATCGCTGCCCGGGTCGCCGACAG
>DAHUZG010000439.1 GCA_027306715.1 Acidimicrobiaceae bacterium | reverse complement strand
CGTGGATTCGCCGGCCGTTGAGGCGCCCCCGGGCTGCGCCGGATCCGGTCACGGCCCTCGCCGCGCCGCAGGCTCGCCGGCACCCCGACGCCTCAGCCGAGGAGCTCCTCGACGTCTGACCGCTCGGCGACAAGCTCCTCGGTCGTGGCGCGGATCCGCTCCTTGGCAGCGTCACCGTGCTCGATCCCCTCGGCGACCCTCCAGCTGCGGTTCGCCCCGACCTGCACGGGAAAGCCGAATTGGAGCCCCTCGGGAACACCGTACTCCCCATGGGACACCACAGCGAGCGAGGTCCAGCCGCCGTCCTCGGTCGCGCTCGTCATCGAGACGACCGAATCGATGGCGGCGTTGGCCGCCGAGGCCGCCGACGACGCGCCGCGAGCTTCGATGATCGCCGCGCCGCGCTTTTGCACCGTCGAGATGAACTCGCCCGACAGCCACTCGTCGTCGCCGATCACCTCGGGCGCCGCCTCGCCGGCGATCCGGGCGTGGGCATAGTCCGGGAACTGCGTGCTCGAGTGATTGCCCCAGATGGCGAGGTTGGTGACCGCGGCGACAGGGACGCCGGCCCGTCGCGCCAGCTGGGACTTCGCCCGGTTCTCGTCGAGCCGCGTCATCGCGAACCATCGCTCGGCGGGAACTTCTGCGGCGTTGGAGCGCGCGATCAGGCAGTTCGTGTTGCAGGGGTTGCCGACGACGAGGACCCGGACGTCCTCGGCGGCATGCTCGGCGATCGCCCGTCCCTGCGGCTTGAAGATCCCACCGTTGACGCCGAGCAGGTCCTTCCGTTCCATCCCCGCCTTGCGCGGGACCGAGCCGACGAGAAGCGCCAGCGAGGTGCCGTCGAAGGCGACCTTCAGGTCCGAGGTCTGGACGACGTCGGCGAGCAACGGAAAGGCGCAGTCGTCGAGCTCCATGACGACGCCCTCGAGGGCGGACATCGCCGGTTCGATCTCGAGCAGCCGGAGGACGACGGGCTGGTCGGGCCCGAGCATCGCGCCGGAGGCGATCCTGAACAGGAGCGAGTACCCGATCTGGCCGGCGGCGCCGGTGACGGTGACCTGTACGGGGGGCGGACTCGTGGAGGCGGAGGGAGGCGTCACGCCCGGAGAACTTAGTGCTGAGCCGCCTCTTGGTCACACCCGTCGCCAGAGGGGGGCGCCACGCTCCCGGCCTCGCCGGCCGGAGCGGGCCGGGGGCCCTCGACAAGCGGGGTGAGATAGGCGCAGCCGGCGAGGCTGCCGCCGAGCAGCATCAGGCCCGCACCGGCGAGGCGGGCCCCGTGCCAGACCGTGAGGAGACCGCCGAGGCCGGCCAGCACCACGCCGGCGAAGCCGAACAGGGCGGCGATGCGCCGGATCCGAGACGAGCCCCGCGTCGCCGCGACGAGCCAGATCGACCCCACGGCGAGCGCCACTCCGGCGACGCTGTGCGCCAGGTAGGTGACCGTGCCCCGGCTCGGGATCCAGGCGCTGGCGCGCCCGAACGGAACAAGGGCGAGCGCCGCCATCCCGAGCAGCAGCTCGAGCCCGACAAGGCAGTCGAGAAGCACCCACGCTGCCCTGCGCTCGGCGGCGCCGCCCTTTGACGCCGGAGTCACCGAGCCGTCGACAACGCTTCCCGGCAGAGCTTCGCGGGGCGCGCCGAGACCCTCGGGACGGCCCGAGCCGCCATCGTCCTCTTCGGCGGGCGCAGGGCGGACAGGGGCGAGACGGACGAGGGCGTTGTAGGTGACGACCGCGATCGCCAGGTGCATGGTCACGAGCACCGCCACGCCCTTCGGGGGCTCGCCGCGAGCCAGGATCCACGCGTCAGGGAGCAGAGCACCGATCGTCACGAGCACCGCGAGCCGGACAAAGAGCCAGCGCGGGGCGTAGCTGAGCCGGGTGACGAGCGGCCAGGCGACGCAGGCGACGAGCACGCCGATCACGGTGAGCGTGGCGTAGTCGAAGAAGCGAAAGTGCGAGAAGCCCCTCGTGCTCGGGAAAAGGGACTTGCCGGCAGCGACGAGGACGGCGTCAGCGACGAGCGAGCAGGCGAGCGCGGCGGCCGTCGCCAGGACGAGACGCCCACGCGCCGGCTGGGCGTGCGAAGCTCCCGGGCCCACCCGGGAGACAGCGAGGAGGCGGCCTACCCTCCCCTCGCGGGGCACCCGATCGATGAGATCCGCCAAGCTCGGCGACCGCGTCGGGGGCGACAGGCGCGACGGGGGTGCGCCATCCGCCATCCCGGCGAGGCTAATAGGGGCTCCTTGCCGATCGATGTCGGGGTCACGTCCGGGCGATCGTCCCCAGGTAGGGGCAGGCCGGGGCCGGAACGGCGAAGTCGATCCGGGACCCAGGAGACGATCCGGTTCACGCCGTCATCGACACCTACCGGTCAGGACACCTCACGCCAGGCATGACCATCCCACCGGCGGTGGGCGGTGAACGACGACCCGTCGAAGTAGCGGATCTCGTAGGGGTTGCCGCCAACCGGGTACCAGGCCGGCGGGGTGGGAACGCCCGGCGGGGCGGCAGCGGCAGCGCCGCCCACGCGCTCGACGGCGCCCAGGGGCTCGACGGCGGGGCACGCCGGGCGGCGTTCGGTCGCCG
>DAHUZG010000432.1 GCA_027306715.1 Acidimicrobiaceae bacterium | reverse complement strand
TGCGCAGCGCTCCGGTGCTATCGACGAAACGCTCGGCTTTGGTCTTGCCATAAACGTATGCGCCGCCATAGGCCGGATGGGTGAGCGTGGTGTGCAGCGCATGGTAGGTCGGCGCCACCCATACGATCTCGTCGTAGCCGTGGCGGCGCACCGGGAAGCTGAGTCCCTGCTCGCGAAGCCACAGCCACACGGTGCGGACCGATCCGCTGATCGCGAAGCGCTCGAAGACCGTGGCGATGAGCCCGCTCACCGCCTCGTCGGGGTGGCGGCGCACCTCGCCGTCGGCCTCGCCCCACACGAGCCCGACCGGCAGACCTCTGCGCAGCTCGCCCCGCGCCGCTTTGTTGCGGATCCCTCCGTTCAACCGGGCACGCAGCACGTGGAGCTCGGTCTCGGCCATGAGCCCCTTCATGCCCAAGAGCGTCCGGTCGTTGAACAGCCCCGGGTGATAGAGGCCGTCAGCGTCCGCGACGAGTGTGTCGCAGACCCCGGCGAGGTCCAAGAGGCGGTACCACATAGGTTGTCGCGAGCGAGACGGGAGACTTCCAGGGCCACGACGATGCCGACCCGGCCGAGGCCGATTTCGCTGGTCAGCTCTTCGAAGCCGCCCCGCTTGCCGGTCGCAGAGGCGCTGATCCCCTGGTCCTCGTCGACGACGCGCACCGACGAGCGCGCCCAGCCCAAAGCCGTCGCCCGCTCGACCAGACCGTACTGGCGGGCGGTGGACTCCCGGTTGCGCTCGACTTGGGACATGCTCGACTGGCGGACGTAGACGACCGCCGTCCTCGAGCGGTGGGAGTCGGTGATCTTCGCCAGCTCACTCATCCATGCTCCCCTCGATGGCTGCGCGGGGCCTGCGTGGTCGGACCGCTTCGGCCATGAGGCGGGCGAGCATCTCGATCGCCACCGCCACCACCTCTTCGGGAAGCGCCTCGAGCAGGAGCGGTGGCGCCGGCGGCAGGTCGTCGCCGCTCAGGGCAAGCTGCAGGGGTCTCATCGGGTCCCTCCTCGCTCGGCTGGCCACCATCCTTGTCGCTGATGTCGCCGCCGCCGGTGATGGCCGCGCAGATCCTCGCCGCGCCGAGCAGGTCGGCCACCGTGCCCAAGGTCGCCGGGCCGTCCTCTGTCGCCCCTGAGTCGGCGAGATCGGTCCATGCCGCTGGCAACAGCCGTTTGGAGCCGTCGGCGAGCACCACCAGCACCTCTAGTGCCCCGTGGCGGCGCATGTGCCCGAAGACCTCGAGGCACTGGCCCTCGAGGGGGTGGCGGCGACGGGTGACCACGACCGCGCCCCTCGGGCGAGCCGACGAAGCGCCGGCATCCTCCGCCGGCCTCGGGCTGATCGGACCGGCGAGCTCGCCGGTCCGAGCAGAGCCGCCCGCCGGGGAGCGGCTCTGGCCTTGCCTACGAGCACGCACCGGCGTCGGCGCGCCGCTCACGACAGCAGGTCCTCTATGGCCAAGGGCTCGTCGCAGGCGGGGCACGAGCCGCCCGGGCCGACCTTGGCCATGAACGTCGTGCACGATTCACAGCGCTGGACCCCGACCGCCCTCGCCCCGCAGGAACCGCACTCGTAGACGGTGACCTCCCGGCGCCGCCCGGCGCCAGAGAGCTCGAGGGCGGGCCGCTCGGCCAGCTGGTGG
>DAHUZG010000426.1 GCA_027306715.1 Acidimicrobiaceae bacterium | reverse complement strand
GAGGTCGTCGAGGCGATCCTTCGCGACACCCTCGACTCGGTGGCTCCGGCGCTCGTGAGCGAGCACGACGCCGGTGGCTCGATCATCTCCGAGATCGCCGCTCGCCTCGCCGCGGGCGGGGTGGACGGTCGGCAGGTGCGCAAGCTGGTGCTCCGGGCGCTCACCGGGGCCGATGCCGCCCTCGCCCTCGGCGAGCGGGGCCTCGGCTGGGAGGACCTGCAGGCGATCGCGCCGTTCTCCTCGGGGATCCCCGCTCGACTCGGTGCGGCCAGCTACGCTACCCCGACGGTAGGGACGGTGGAGTGATGCAGACCGTGCAACGTCCTCAGGACCACGGTGCCGTGGGCGAGCCGTCCCTCGCGACTGAGGCGGGGAACGTGTCGACGGGTGCCGGCGGAGAGCAGCGACAGCAGGACCAGCTGCACGTCATCGCGTCCTCGTTCCGGGAGACCTTCCGGACCGCCGAGCAGCTGGCGACATCGTTCATGCGCGAGGCGATCACCCGTGGCATCTACCAGCCCGGCGAGCGGCTGCCGCAGGAGTCGATTGCCGCCATCCTCGGCATCAGCAGGATCCCGGTTCGTGCCGGGCTGCGCCAGCTCGAGGAGGAGGGGCTGATCACGATCTCGCCCCACCGCGGCGCCACGGTGACGACGCTCGTCGCCGACGAGATCGCCGAGATCTACGAGCTGCGCACGGTGCTCGAGTGCCTGCTGCTCGAGCTCTGCATCCCGCGCCTCATCGACGCCGACATCTCACGGCTGCGCTCGATCGTCGAGCGCCTCGAAGCTGCCCCCTCCGAGACCGACACCCTCGAGCAGCGCCTCTCGTTCTACGAGGAGCTGTACGCGATCGCGGCGCGGCCACGTACGCTCAAGCTGGTCATGCGGTTGCGAGGCGAGGTCGACCGCTATCTCCTCGCACGTCGGGTGGTCGAAGACGCGGCGGGTCACTTCGCTCTTCTCGAGGCGATCGAGCAGCGGGACACCCGCGCGGCCAAGCGCTGGATGCGCCATCACCTCGCCAAGGTCAGCCAGCGCCTGCAGATCGCCGTCAGGGACTTTGACGGCGAAGCCGCCGGTGAGCCGGCGGACGTCGCGGGGGTTCTGCGCCTCAAGCTTCGCCAGCGCTGAGCGACGTGAGCAGTCACGAGGCACCGGACCAACGTCGCCCGAACGCGCGCGCGGCTCCGCACGCGCACGCACGCCCGCACGCGCATGTCCGATCGCACACCGAGCTTCAGCGCTACCGGTGGGTCGAGCACCACGGCGCCGACCTCGACGAGGACGGCGAGGACGATCTCGGCGAGGAGCAGAACCCCGACGAGCTGCAGATCACCTCCATCGGGGTCGACATCGGCTCGGCGACCTCGCATCTCATGGTCAGCCGGCTGACCATGCGGCGCCTTGGCAAGCTGATGTCGAGCCGCTATGTGGTTGTCGGACGTGAGCAGCTCTACCACTCTCCGGTGCTGCTCACGCCCTACCGCGCCGACGGGCTGATCGACGCCGGGGCACTCGAGCGCTTCGTGCGGCGCAGCTACGACGAGTCCGGTCTCCGCTACGAGGACATCGACTCCGGCGTCGTGCTCCTTACCGGCGAGGCGCTCCGGAGGGAGAACTCGCGGGCGATCGCCGACCTGCTCGCCGACGAGACGGGCCGCTTCGTCTGCGCCTCTGCGGGCCACCACCTCGAGTCCCGGGTCGCTGCGCACGGCGCCGGCACAGTCGCCGCCTCACGTGAAGGCGGCGGCCGCCGCCTTCTCAATCTCGACATCGGCGGAGGCACGGCCAAGCTCGCCCTCGTCGAGAACGGCGAGGTGCTCGCCACGGCGGCGGTCAATGTCGGCGGCCGGCTCGTGGCCACCGACGAGAGCGGGGTCGTGACCCGCCTCGAGCCCGCCGGGGAGTGGGCCGCGGCGGCAGCGGGTGTCGAGCTCGCCGCCGGGCGAGTTGTCTCGTCCGCGGAGCTCGAGAGCATCGCCGTGCGCCTCGCCGACTGCCTCGCGGAGGTCCTTGCTGAAGGCGCCAGGTCGCCGCTCACCGAGCGCCTGCTGCTCACCGAACAGGTCGCCGGGACCCGGGACGTCGACGCCGTCGTCCTCTCAGGCGGCGTGAGCGAGTACCTCGCCGGCGACCCGCCCGGCTTCGGTGACCTCGCGGCTCCACTCGCCGGTGCGCTGGCGGCTCACCTCGCTGGGCTCTACGGCGAGCGGGTGACGGTGAGCCCGGCAGGTCTGCGGGCGACTGTCGTCGGGCTCTCGCAGTTCACCGTCGAGGCGAGCGGCGACACCATCTATGCCATCCCGACGAGCGTCCTTCCGCTGCGCAACGTGCCCATTGTGAAGCTGGCGCTGCCCGACGACCTCGCCGGCGCCGACATCGGCGAAGCCGTCGCCCAGGCGGCCAAGGCACGCGACCTCGTCCCCGGCGAGCTGGCGGGGGTGGCGGTGCACTGGAACGGCGTGCCGCGCTACCCGGCGCTCGTCGCCCTGGCGTCGGGCCTCTCGGGCCTCCTCGGCGAGCAGGTGGCCGGCGGGCACCCGGCGGTGGTCGTCGTCGGGCTCGACTGTGCCAAGAGCCTCGGCCATGTGCTCCACGAGCAGCTCGGGCCCTCGGCTGCCGTCGTCTGCATCGACGGCCTCGAGCTCGGGGAGCTCGACTACATCGACATCGGCGGCTTCGTGACCGGCAAGACGGTCGTGCCGGTCGTCGTCAAGTCACTTCTGTTCGGGGCAGCTCCGGCGCGGTGAGCGGCCGGCCACCAGCAAAACAAGCTGCCGCCGCCGGCTACAGCGACAACCAAGGAGGATCGAGTGGACACGGGCACCGAGCAGCACGAGATCGGCGAGGACCACCCCCGCCGGCGCGGCAAGCTGCACTACCACGAGGACGAGGTGCGCCCGCTCGAGGCGCGCCCGATCGTCCACTCCCAACCGCTCGAGGACCTCTACCAAGCACCCGAAAGGGGCCACCCCGGCCGTGACGTCGACCTGCCGGTGCGCTCCATCCAGCTGCACGTCGCCCGCCTTGACCCGGGTTCGAGCACACGGTTGCACAAGCACCACAACGAGGCGGTGATCTACATCATCGGCGGCAGCGGCCACAGCGTCGTGCAGGGAGTCGCCTATCCGTGGCGCGCCGGTGACTTCATCTACATCCCGACGATGCAGTGGCACTCCCACGTCAACGACTCCGACGAGCCGGCCTTCTACCTCGGGATCACGAACAAGCGGATGCTCGACTGGCTCGGTCTCGACCGGAAGGTGGAGGCGGGGATCAACGTGCCCCTCGAGGAGGTCGAGCGGGAGATCGCCAGCGGCCAGTACTCGCCGTACTCGTACTACAGCGTCAACCCCGACGAAGGCGTGCGCTTCGGCCCGGCGGGGCTCATCCGCCATGCCGAGTAGAGCGGCCGAGCCGGGCACAAGCCGCCCCCGACCAGAGAGAGAGGTCCAGTGATGAGTGAGGCTCACATCGCCAAGGCGACGAAGGAATTCGCCGTGCACCCCTACATCGAGTTCATGACCGACACCTACGACCCTTACGGCAAGTGGCTCGCCGAGGAGGGGCTCCCTGTCGTCGACGGCGAGTACGTCTACGACGTGCGGACGATGGAGCTCGGCGACTGGGCGCGGCGTGGGGGGCGCGGCGCCTACCTCAGCTTCAGCGACCAGCGCGTCGCCGACGCCTACGTCTGCGAGATCCCGCCCGGTGCCTCTCTGGCGCCGCAGCGCCAGCTGTTCGAGGAGATCATCCTCGTCGCCTCGGGTCGGGGGGGCACCTCGATCTGGTGGGACGACGCCGGGCCGCGCCGCACCTTCGAGTGGCAGCGCGGCAGCTTGTTCGCCGTGCCGCTCAACGCCAAGCACGAGCACTTCAACACGAGCGGGTCCGAGCCGGCGCGCTTCATGTCGCTCACCAGCCAGCCGGTGGCCTTCGAGATGTTCCGCGACCCGGGCTTCATCTTCGGGACCGACCACGAGTTCCGCGACCGGTTCGATCCCGACGACGCCGACTTCTTCAGCCGGCCGGGGAATTACCTCACCGAGTACTACGGCGGCGTGCTGCACACGAACTTCATCAGCGACATCCGCGCCATCGACCTCGTGCCCCGGGAGCGCCGGGGCAAGGGAAACCGGAACATGTACATCCACCTCGCCGGCAGCACGATGTTCGCCCACGTCTCGCAGTTCCCCGTCGGGACCTACAAGAAGGCGCACCGTCACGGGCCGGGGGCACACGTCTGCATGATCGACTCCACCGGCTACACCTTGATGTGGCAGGACGGGGAGGAGCCGACGCGCTACGACTGGGCAGAGGGCAGCGTCGTCTGCCCGGCGGCGGGGCAGTGGCACCAGCACTACAACACCGGGACCGAGCCCTGCCGGTTCGTCGCCCTGCACGCCTCCACAGCAGTCCAGCGCGAGGAGAAGGGTCTCGAGCAGATCGAGTTCGAGGACGAGGACGACAAGCTTCGCCGGATGTACGAGGAAGAGTGCGCTCGTAACGGCGTCTCGGTGCAGATGTAGCCGTGGCAGAGGGCCATCGCCGGGGGCTGGCTTCGCGCACCCTCGGCGAGCGGCCCTTCGCCTCGCTCCACAACGCCAACTATCGCCGCTGGTTCAGCGGCCAGGTGCTGTCGCTCGTCGGGACCTGGATGCAGGTGGCCGCCCAGTCGTGGCTCGTGCTCGAGCTCACCCACTCGAGTGTCGACCTCGGTGCGGTGGTCGCCCTGCAGCAGGTCCCTGTGCTCGTGCTCGGGGGTTACGGGGGGGTCGTCGCCGACCGCGTCGACAAGCGGCGCCAGATGATCCTGCTGCAGTGCCTGATGGGCCTGCAGGCGCTCGCGCTCGGTCTGATCACGGTCTTCCACGTTGTCCGCTTCTGGGAGATCTGCGCACTTGCCGTGGCGCTCGGCGTCAACTCGGCCTTCGAGCTGCCGAGCAGGATGTCGTTCACCTACGAGATGGTCGGCCCCGACGAGGCGACCAACGCCGTCGCTCTCAACTCGGTGGTCATCAACTGCGCTCGCGTCGTCGGCCCGGCCGTCGCCGGATTCGTCATCGCCGGCGTCGGCGTCGGCGTCTGCTTCCTTCTCAACGCCGCGAGCTTCGTCGCCGTCGTCTACGCGCTCGCCACCCAGGACAGGACCACGCTGCGCGCGGGTACCCCGCGTGCCCAGCCGAAGGGCCAGTTCCGCGAAGGTCTTCGTTACGTGCGGACGATCAGAGAGCTCTGGGTGCCGGTCGTGATGGTGGCGCTGATCGGGGCGCTCACCTACGAGTTCCCGGTCTCGCTGCCGGTGCTCGCCTCTCGGACCTTGCACGGCGACTCCCGCACCTACGGCTTCATGTACGCCTCGATGGGCTTGGGGGCGGTCGTCGGCGGTCTCGTCAGCGGGGCGCGGCGAGCGAGCGGGATCCGCGCCACGAGCCTTGTCTCGGCGTCGTTCGGGCTGAGCATGCTCTTTGCCGCGCTCTCGCCGGATGTCCTGGTCGAGTGCGTGGCCCTGCTCCCTGTCGGCGCGGCGAGCGGCGCCTTCATGGTGACGAGCGCGGCGACCATGCAGCTGTCAGCGGCTGCGGAGATGCGGGGGCGGGCGATGTCGATGTGGTCGATGGCCTACCAGGGGACGACGCCGATCGGAGCGCCGACGATCGGCTGGGTGATCGGGGAGGCGGGCGCCCGTGCCGGGCTCCTCGTCGGCGCCGCCAGCTGTGTCATCGGGGCGGGGATCGGGTGGCTGTACACGCCGCGTCGATCCGGCTCGAGCGCTGCTCGTGGCAAGCGGGCCAAGGCAGCTCCTGAGGCGGCGGCACCCAGCTGAGGCTCGAGGAGCTGCTGCTCAGGGGGTGCCGCGATGGGCGCGACACGGATTCGCAACGCCCGCGCCTAGGGTCGCGTCCCGGCCCCTCGAACGGGAAGGACAAGTCCTCGTGCCTCGTTGCCTCGCCGCCGTGCTCTCGGTGGCCCTCGTGACCGGACCGGCAGCAGCTGCCGGAGCAGCCCCCCGCCCGGCGGACACCGCTCACACCGGTCACGCCGCCGCGGCCGGCGTCGGTTCGGGAGCCGACCACCACCCCGGCGCCGTCGCCCCTTCGGCCGGGAATGTCTCAGGAGCCGGCTCGCTCCCGCTCGTGTCGGGCTCGTTCGGCCAGACGCCGTCTGTCTCCTGGCCCTCCTCGAAGCCCCCTTCGTCGCTCGTGTCCAAGGTCCTCCGACCCGGCCACGGAGCGACGGTGAAGAGCGGCGACCTCATCGCCGTCAACTACACGGGCTGGATCTGGCGGGGCAAGGTGTTCGACTCGAGCTTCCTTGCCAAGTTCGGGCACCAGTCGCCGCTCGCCACGGCGATCGGCGTGCACGCGGTGGTGTCGGGCTGGGACGACGGCCTGCCGGGTACGCGGGTCGGCAGTCGCGTCCTTCTCGTCATCCCTCCGAAGTGGGGCTACGGCTCGGCCGGCTCGCCGAGCGCGGGCATCACGGGCAAGGACACGATCGTGTTCGTCGTCGACGTGGTCGGCGCGTGGGGAAAGAACGCCAGCGCCGCGACCGGCGCCAAGGTGCTCGCCACGAGCCACGCGGGGATCACCGTGACCGGTGCGCTCGCCAGCCCGCCGATCGTGCGCCTCTCGGCGTCGACCGCCAAGCCCACCAAGCAGACCGTGACGGTGCTGGCACGCGGCCGTGGCCCGAAGGTGACGGGTGGGCTCGTGGTCTACGAGGAGTACGTCGTCGACTGGACCGGAAAGGTCGTCGCCTCGACCTGGCAGCAAGGACGACCGACGGACTCGACGGTCGGCGGCTCGTCCGCCAACGACCCCTTTTCTGGGATGCCGCTCGGGAGCCGGCTCTTGTTCGAGGAGCCGAAGTCGACCCAGGGCGGTCCGTATGCCGTCGTCGTCGACCTCGTCGCTGACCTCACCGGGCGCTGAGGCTCGCCTCGGGACATGACTGCACGTCACATCACGCTCGCCTGCGGCGACTACGACCGGACCCACGGGCTCGTCACCGGCGCGGTGAGCGCCGCGGGACTCGAGATCAACTTCCTC
>DAHUZG010000423.1 GCA_027306715.1 Acidimicrobiaceae bacterium | reverse complement strand
GGCGCAGTTGCCCACGCCGGCGATCGCCACCTTGATCGGGTGCCTCGGTGCGGTCATCGTCGGACCTGCTCCTTCCGTGCTCTGTTCCGGGAAGCCGTGACGAGCTCCTGCTCAGCCGGCTCCGCTAGGTCATGGGTGGTTGATCGGGGCCCCTGCTCGGCGCGCCGCCGCAGGCGGCCGGCGTGGAGGATGCCGGCGATTCCGGCGCTGGCGGCGCTGCCGTTGGTGGCGCCGCCCGAGATCGCCGCGGCGGTGCCGGTCGGCGGGTCGGGGCTGACCCGTGGAGCGACGGTCACAGCTGCCCTGTCGAGAGCGACCTGCTCACCGCCGGGAACAGCAACCTCATCGGCCTCACCGGTGAGCGACTGCTGCTCGGCGGCGAGCAGGCGCTCGACCCAGTCGAGGTCGGCCTGTGCCAGCGAGAAGGCGTGCTCGAGGAGCGCGAGGCCGTAGCGGTCGATGTCGCGCCGGCGAGATCCGAGCAGCCGGGCCGCCCGCTCCACACGGTCGAGCAGCTGCAGCCGTCGCCGGTCGAGCAGCCGCAGGCGCGACGCCGGCGAGAGGTGGCGGGCGAAGCTCAGCTTGAGCAGGAACGAGCGGGGGTCGTCGACGACGTCTGTCGCCTCGAGGAGCTCGCCGAAGAGCACCTCACCGCGCTCGGTGAGGACGTACACCTTCCGCGCCCGCGTTCCCCTGCCGCCGAGAGCTGCAGCGGCGCGGGCGGTGGCCCGTGTCGACGGCTCGTCGGCGTCGAGCTCATCGGCTGCTGAGAGAGCCTCTACCGCCCCGGCGCGCTGCAGCCGGCTGAGAGCCGGGTAGAGCGAGCCGAACGACACGTTGGAGAACGCCCCGAGCTCGTCGCGCAGCCGCTTCCGCAGCTCATAGCCGTGCATCGGACGCTCCTTCAGCAGTCCGAGGATGGCGAGCTCGAGCACGTCTCTGATCATAGCCGACCGACGTATCGAACCGATATGTCGACTCGATGACGGGACGGTTCCTCCCCGCGCCCGGGGGTCCCGCGCCCCGAGGACGCCCGTCGCCCGTCGCCCCTCGAGACGCGGCCTCCCGCAGAGCGCCCGCACGGGTCCGGTAGCCTCTCGACGTGCGCAGCGGTCCTCAGTCTTTCCCGGGCGGTGCCGGAATCTCCGGCCTCGCCCAGGTCGAGTACCGCCTCGCACGTGACGCCGCCGTCCGCGACGTCAAGCGCGGCCGCCTCTCGCGCATCGATGTCTGTGACGCCCAGCCGGAGCTGATGCGGGTCGCTCGCCACCTCGGCAAGCCGACGAGCACCCTCTGCCCTCTCTGCGACGAGCAGAGCCTGGTGACGGTCTCGTTCGCCTTCGGGGCGCGGCTGCCCCCGGGTGGCAAGGCCCTCGGCTCCCAGGCCGAGCTGCGGGCGCTCGCACGATCGCGCTCGGATGTCTCCTTCTACGTCGTCGAGGTCTGCACCGAGTGCTCGTGGAACCATCTGCTGCGAAGCTTCACCGCCGACGTCGTCAACCGGGGCGGCCGCAGGTGAAGGCGGAGGCCGCCGACCGGAGTCAGCGCTAGCCGGCCCGTAGCTCTCAGCGGTAGCTGGCCCGTAGCCCGGGGCCGATCCGGCACCATGGCACGGACGCGTGGCCCTTGCCGGTCTCGGCTACCATGTCCTGTTCGTTCACACCCCTGCCCCGTTCACACCGGGGCCCCGAGCACCTCGTGTGCCGGGTCCGGAGGAGGTACGCCGCGATGCGGCCCTACGAGATCGCCATCATCTACGACACCAGCCTGGAAGAGAGCGACGCCCGGGAGATCACCAACCGCGTCGGCGAGCTCGTCCGTTCGCGCGGCGGCCGTTCCGGCCGCGTCGACTGGTGGGGCCGTCGGCCCTTCGCCTACGAGCTCAAGCACCGAACCGAGGGCTACTACGCCTTCGTGGAGGTGTCCGCCGAGCCCGAGACGATGGCGGAGGTCGACCGGATGCTCACCTTGTCCGACGCCGTGCTCCGCCACCGCGTGATCCGCCAGCTCGAATCGCGGGCTGCGGCGAAGGCCGCCGCCCCGGCTCCAGCACCTGTTGCCCCCGCGGCCGCCCCGCCGGCGGCGGCGGAGCAGGTGCCGGCCGAGAGCGCTGACGCGGCCGCCGGCTAGAGCCAGGCAAAGCGAACGGAGACGAGATGTCCAACGGCAACACGGTCACCCTGGTCGGCAACGTCACGCGCGACCCCGAGCTGCGATTCACCCCGAGCGGTCAGGCGACAGCCTCGTTCGGCCTGGCGGTCAACCGCCGCTGGCAGAACCGCCAGACCCAGGAGTGGGAGGAGGCCACCTCGTTCTTCGACATCGTCTGCTGGCGGGAGATGGCCGAGAACGTGAGCGAGAGCCTCACCCGCGGGTCGCGTGTCATCGTCAGCGGCCGGCTCGAGCAGCGCAGCTGGGAGACGCCCGAGGGCGACAAGCGTTCGAAGATCGAGGTGATCGCCGACGAGCTCGGACCGAGCCTCAGATGGGCGACGGCGGCGATCACGAAGAACGAGCGTCGGGGCCCCGGTGCCGACGGCGGAGGCGGCGGTGGCGGTGGCGGTGGCGGTGGCGGTGGCGGTGGCGGGACGCGCGCCCGGGTGCCGGAGCCGAGCTTTGCAGGAGAGGACGAGGAGCCCTTCTAGATGGCACGGAACAACGATCGCGAGCGATCCACCCGGCGCGCGCCGAAGGACGCAGCTCGCCGCACGAAGAAGAAGGTCTGCATCTTCTGCAAGGACCACATCAGCC
The DNA here is from genome assembly GCA_027306715.1 of Acidimicrobiaceae bacterium. GTDB lineage: Bacteria > Actinomycetota > Acidimicrobiia > Acidimicrobiales > Bog-793 > DAHUZG01. Next base: position 235 of record DAHUZG010000423.1, on the reverse strand, counting down.
GCGTGGAGTACAAGGACGTGGGCCTGTTGCGGAAGTTCATGTCTGACCGGGGCAAGATCCGCGCCCGCCGCGTGTCGGGGAACTGCGCCCAGCACCAGCGCGCCGTCGCCATCGCCATCAAGACCGCCCGCGAGCTCGCGTTGCTGCCCTACACCCAGCGCACGACGAGCGAGCGGCCGGGCGGCCGCGGCGGTGGCCGCGGCCCCCGAGGGGCCGGGCGCGGACCCGAGGGCGG
>DAHUZG010000421.1 GCA_027306715.1 Acidimicrobiaceae bacterium | reverse complement strand
GGTGGCGCTGCGCCTCGGCGCCGACGAGGTGCCGCGAAGCGTCGCCGAGGTGCGCCGCTACTTCGCCGACGTGCGCCCGGAGCTGCGAGCGACGCCCGGATCGATGCAGGCCGTCGAGTTCCTCCGCCGTCCGCCCGAGCTCGGGTCGCTCACGGGCCGAACGGTGCACCGGGTGATCTTCGAGGCCTCCGTCGAGCTGTTGCCGGGCTGGTCGCGGCGGATGCTACGGCTCACCCCCCGCCTGCCGGGGAGCGCGCTGTCAGCTCCGGTGGCGGCGAGCGGCCTCGGAGCGGTGCTGCGCTGGGCGACCGGCGAGTCGGTGCTCGCCCGCATCTCCGAGCGCCGGGCGCGCGGCGACGCCGTCGCGGCGGCGAGCTGAGCGGCGCTTCGGGCGCGCCGGGCGCACGCCGAGCTGCGATGCGGCGCCTGCGGACCCCATCCCGCGGCAAGCCGTCAGCACTCGGTACAATCGAGTGCCAAGGAGCTCCGACCGGCCGGGAGCGAGGTGCACCCCGGCGGAACGGTTGCAGGCAGATGCTCGACGCGAGGAAGTCCGCCATCTTGAACAAGGTGGTGACAGAGCACATCGCGACGGCACAGCCCGTCGGGTCGGCTCACGTCGTCCGTGATCCCCTCATCGACGTGTCACCGGCGACAGTGCGCTCCGACATGGCGGCACTCGAGCGGGACGGATACCTCACCCACCCCCACACGAGCGCCGGCCGCGTGCCGACCGACAAGGGCTACCGCTTCTTTGTCGACCAGCTCAGCCCGCCCGCTCTCGACCCGGCCGGTGAGGAGCAGGTGCAGGACTTCTTCGCCCGAGCCCACGGCGAGCTCGAGCGCGTCCTGCGCGACACCTCCAAGCTCCTCTCCCAGCTCACGGACTACGCCGCCGTGGTCGTCCCGCCGACCCACGACACCTTGACTGTGCGCAGCTCCCTGCTCGTGCGGATCGCCCCACGGGCGGCGCTCATCGTGCTCGTGCTCTCCAACGGCGCCGTCGACAGGCACTCTGTCGAGATCGACGAGTCGACCACCGACGATCAGCTCGAGCGTGCCGGCGCCCGCCTCGCCGCCCTGCTCGCCGGCCGCACCGCCGGCGAGGTGGAGCAGGTCGTGACGTCCGGCGCCGGCGCCGCGCCCGGCGCGGGTGCGGGCGGCACCCCGCCTGCTCCCCCGGCCGTCCCGGCGGCCGTCGACTGCGAGGCCGCAGTCGACGCCCTCGTCGCCGCCTGCTGCAGGGAGATCGCCGGCCGCCAGCTGCCTTCCCAGGACACCGACGAGGTCTACGTCGGCGGTGCGGCGCGGATGGCCGAGCAGTTCCCGGCCGTGCAGACCGTGCGCGAGGTGCTGTCGATCCTCGAGCAGTCCTTCGTCGTCGTCTCGCTCATCCGTGACGTGCTCGCCCAGGGCCAGAGCGTCTCGATCGGCACCGAGCACGGGCTCGCCCCGCTGGCGGAGTGCTCGCTCGTCGTCGCTCCCTATGAGGTGGCCGACGAGGTCGTCGGTACGATCGGAGTGCTCGGTCCGACTCGCATGAACTACTCGCAAGCGTTGGCGGCGGTGGCCGTGGTGAGCCAGCATCTCGGGCGACAGCTCGCCGCCGGCTCCTGATCGGGTGCGGCGGAGCGGGCGTGTCCGGCGCGACGAGAACCGAGCAGGGGCGGCAGATGGCGACTGACTATTACGAGCTGCTCGGCGTCGGCCGCAATGCCACCGACGACGAGCTGCGGCGGGCCTACCGCCGGCTGGCGCGCGCCCTTCACCCCGACGCCAACGGCGGCGACGTCGCTGCCGAGGCGCGTTTCAAGGAGGTGACTGCCGCCTACGAGACGCTGCGCGACCCCGAGCGGCGGCGGCGCTACGACCTCTTCGGGCCCGACGCCGAGCGCGGTGGCGGTGCGGCGCCCGGCGACATCTTCGGCGCCGGCGGGCTCGGCGACATCTTCGGCGCCTTCTTCGGCGGCTCGCCGTTCGGCTCGGGCCGTCCGGCCGGGCCGCGCCGCGGCGAGGACCTCGAGATCACCCTCGACCTGGCCTTCGAGGAGGCGGTCTTCGGGGTCCAGCGCGAGATCACCCTCCGCAGCGCCCTCAGCTGCTCCACCTGTGGCGGCTCCGGCGCCGAGCCGGGAACGCTGCCGTCGGCCTGCCCCGACTGCGGCGGGGCCGGCCAGCAGCGCCGCGTCCGCCAGTCGATCCTCGGCCAGGTGGTGACGACCACGCCCTGCCCGCGTTGCCAGGGGATCGGCCAGATCGTCACCTCACCGTGCCGCGAGTGCCACGGCGACGGGCGGCGCGTCGAGGAGCACCCTGTGCGCGTCGAGGTGCCTGGCGGCGTCGACGACGGCACGACGCTGCGCATCCCCGGAGCGGGCAACGCCCCGCACCGCGGCGGCGTGCCCGGCGACTGCTACGTGCACCTGCGCGTCGTCCCGGACCAGCGCTTCGGTCGCGCCGGCACCGATCTCACCGTCGACCTGCACGTTGCCTTCACCCAGGCCGCCCTCGGGGCGACCGTCGAGCTCGAGACCCTCGACGGGGTCGAGCAGATCACCGTCCAGCCCGGAACCCAGTCGGGCAAGGTCCTCCGGCTGCGCGGCAAGGGCGTGCCCCACCTTCGCGGGCGCGGGCGCGGCGACCTGCACGTCCGCATCGTCGTCGACACGCCGACAGGCCTGCCCCGCGAGCAGGAGGTGCTGCTGCGCGAGCTGGCGGCGATGCGACAGGAGAGCGTCACCAACGGCGAGGGCGGCCTCTTCTCACGCATCCGCTCGAGCTTCGGTTGAGCCTCGCCCTGCCGGAGGGGCGAGAGAGCGGCCGGAGCGACACCTTCGGGACGTCACCCGGGCAGCCACCGGCACCGCGGCGGGCCGCGCAGCTCCGTGAGGCCGCAGCGCTCGTCTTCGTCGACGATCTCGCGGAGCCGTCGCTTGACGTTGACGCCGTGCACCATCTCTTCGAGGTGCTGCGACTGCGAGACGGCGAGCAGGTCATCGCTGCCGACGGCGCCGGCAGCTGGCGGCGCTGCGTCGTCGAGGTGGCCGCCGGCCGGCCCGCCGGCCGCACCC
>DAHUZG010000411.1 GCA_027306715.1 Acidimicrobiaceae bacterium | reverse complement strand
CTGTGGCGGGCCGTCGTCGGCGCCGCCCTCGAGGCGGGTCTCGGCGAGACCGTCGTCGTCATCGGCGACGAAGCCTCCGCTGCCGACCTTCCGGACGGGGCGACGGTCCTGCTCGACGAGTCCGAGCGCCCGACGAGCGCCACCTCGGCTCGGGCAGCGCTCGACTGGTGCGCCCGCCAGGGCCATGTCGCCGTCGTGCTGGCCGTCGTCACGTCCGGGGGGGCATCCGAGAGGCAGCCTCCGAGCCTGCTCACCGACGCCTCGGCGTGGCGCCGGCTGGCGGGCGCCGACGGGCCGGTCGTGGTGCTCGGCTCGAGCGGGCCGCCCGCCGGTCCGGTGCGGCTCGACGCCGCCGTCTGGCCGCTGCTCCCGCTCGACGGCGACCTCGGCGCTTTCTGGCGCCAGCGTCCCGAGCTCGTCGTCTCGCTCGCCTTCGGGCCGACGGCGCCGCCCGAGGCCGGCGCGGCGGGCTCACCCCCGGTGGCGCCGCGAGATGCCGGCGCGGCGGGTGGCACCTCGTCGGTGGCCGAGCAGCCGGGTGAGGAGGACCTGGCGGCGGTGCGCGAGCTTCTCGGGCGGCCGCCGGCCGGTGCCTTCCGAGTCGTCGCCCGTGACTCCTCCGGCAGCCCGGTGGTCATCGAGAATGCTCCGCTGCTCGAGGACGGCACGCCGATGCCGACCCGCTACTGGCTCGTCGGGCGCCGCCAACGCGATGCCGTCTCCCGGCTCGAGTCCGCCGGCGGGGTGCGGCGGGTCGAGGAGGAGGTGCCGGCTGGCGAGGTAGCGGCCGGCCATGCCCGTTATGCCGCCGAGCGTGATCGCGCGCTGCCCTCGGGGCATCGCGGGCCGGCGCCGAGCGGCGGCGTCGGCGGGACCCGGCAAGGCGTGAAGTGCCTCCACGCGCACCTCGCGGCCTACCTCGCCGGTAACGGGGATCCCGTCGGGCGGTGGACGGCGCGCCGGCTGTCGGGCGAGCTCGACGGCCCTGTCGCGGCCGTCGACTGCGGCACCAACTCGACCCGCCTGCTCATCGCCGGCCCCGACGGCCGCACACTCGAGCGGCTGATGAAGATCACCCGCCTCGGCGAGGGCGTCGACGCCAGCGGAGCGCTCGCCGAGGCGGCGATCGAGCGCACGCTACAGGTGCTTGCCGAGTTCCGCGACGAGCTCGACCGCTTCGGCGTCGTCTCGCTCCGCGCGACCGCCACCTCGGCAGCGCGCGAGGCGTCGAACTCCCGCTCGCTCATGGAGCCGGCCTCCGAGCTGCTGGGCATCGCTCTCGAGGTGCTGAGCGGCGACGAAGAGGGGCGCCTCTCCTTCTGCGGCGCGACGGCGGAGCTCGATCCGGCCGAAGGCCCGTATCTCGTGGTCGACCTTGGCGGCGGGTCGACCGAGCTGATCGCCGGCGTCGCCGCCGCGAAGAGCCCGGACGAGGGCGTCGTCGCGGCGCCCCCGGGCGCCGGCGCCCGAGCAGCGGACCCCGGCGCCGGAGCGCCCGCCACGGATCTCACGGTCGTCTCCCTGGCTGCCGGCTGCGTGCGGATGACCGAGCGCTACCTGCGTCACGACCCCCCGACGAGCCGGGAGGTTGCCGAGGCGGGCGAGGCGGCGACCGCGCTCGTCGCTCAGGCGCTCGCGACCCATCCTGAGCTCGGCGGGGCGCGCCGGATGGTCGGTGTCGCCGGCACGGTGACGACGCTGGCGGCGCTCGACCTCGGGCTGGATCGCTACGACCCCTCCCGCACGCACCACTTCGTGCTCGGATCGTCGGCTGTGTCGCGGTTGCGAGACGAGCTCGCGGGGATGCCCCGCGCCGAGCGGCGCCGGCGACCGGGGATGGAGCCGGCTCGAGCCGACGTCATCGTCGGTGGGGCTGCGGTGCTGGCGGCGGTGATGGCCACCCTCGGCCACGACGAGCTGCTCGTGTCAGAGACCGACAGCCTCGACGGGATCGTCGCCGGGCTGCTCGCCGGTCGTCACAGCGGCTGAGCTGGGCAGAACAGGGTCGCTCGCGCTCCGGCTCGGACCGAGCACGAGCGAGGCCATCCGCTGGACGAACTCGTCGAGCTCGCCGTGGGTGGCGAGGGCGTAGCGCTGACCGCTCGACGCCAGCCGCTCGAGCATGCGGGAGTCGGCAAGGACGCGCAGCTCCTCGCCGAGCTCGGCATAGTCGCTGTACCAGAGCCCGCCGCCGCCAGCGGCGAGGTGCTCCTTGGCGGCGCTGCGGTCAGGGACGATCGAGGGGATCCCGAGCATCATCGCTTCGATCGCCTCCCTCCCGACCGGCCCCGGCGGGCGCAGGTCGACGACGGCGAGGGCGTGCGCGAGCAAGCGCCAGAGATTGACACGACTCGGGCCGACCGGCAGGTCGAGCGTCTGGGAGGCGCTGGTGATGCGCCAGCGGACGCCGTCGACCTCGGCGACCGAGAGCGGTGACACGGCGTCACGCAGCACCTCGTGGGTCACCGAGCGCAAGAAGCGCGCCCCTCCGGTCGGGAAGCGGCGCAGCAGGACGACGTATTTCCCGAACGAGCGCACCCCGAACAGTCGATGCTCGGCGCTGCCGCGATTGACGCTGAGGGCGAGGTCGAGGGGCACGACCTGCGGGTGGGTCTCGACTCTCTCAGGGGGTCCCTGGAGCAGGGCACGCAGCTCTCCCGGATGGACGGCGGCAACGGCGTCGGCATGGACAAGGAGGCGCTCGACGACCGGCGAGCTGAGATAGCGCTCGTCGCCCGCCATCGGAGCGACCACGACGCGCGGGCGGCCGGGGGCGCCCGGCCGGCCGAGCACGTCGAGGTTGTAGGGCTGCTCGGACCCGGCGAGGTAGACCGCGTCGGGAGCCAGCCTCTCGATCAGGCGGGGCGCGTCCGGAGCGACGCCCTGTAGCCGCTGGAGGACGTGGGCACCGATCTGGGGGATGCGGTAGCCGCCGTCGTGAGCAGAGAGGGCGGCCTCGAGCAGGCGCGCCCTGCGCCGGTCATAGCCGTACACCGGCACCCGCTGGACGCTGAAGACGCTGTCGCGGACCGCCTCGCACGGCGGGGAGCCTGCAAGGGACGGGTCGAGGTGGACGACGTGGACGACGGCGCGCCGCGCGAGCGCGCCGGCGACGAGCCGGGTCGTCGCCGTCGCCTCGTCCTCTCCCTCGCCCCAGTGCCGGGTGACGACGACGACGCGTGGTCGTCCCGCAGCGCTCAGCTGCTGCCCTTGGAGTCGATCCGCCCGTCGACGTAGCGGGCGAGATCGAGCAGGTCGTCTCGCACCGTCGAGAGCAGCGACCGCATGTCGGCGGTGGCGACCTCGTCGATGCGGTAGGCGACGGCGTCGATCGACTGGGCAAGGGCTGCCCGGAAGGAGCGCTCCTCGACGAGATAACGGTCGAGCTCGCCGCGCACGATTCGAGTGACGTAGCGGCGGAAGATCGCCTTCGGGCTGCGGCCGCTGCGTGGTGTCGGCAGCAGGGTGTCCATGTCCCAGCTGTGGTGCAGGTGGTGCAGCGCCGGGTGGAGGTGGATCGGGTCACGGTCGGCGCGGATCATGAGCTCGTCGAAGCTCGCCTGAGGCAGCCACGACTTCGAGAGCTGGCGTGGTGACGTGCGCGAGAGCGTCCTCAAGTGCTCGACGAAGCGACGTGCGTCAGCACGGACGTCCTCAGATAGGTCGTCCAACGGGCATCCTCCTGTGGGGTGGAGAGTGGGCACCAGTACCGCCAGTGGCTGAGGTGCTCGCTCACGTACGGGTCGCCCTCGGCGATCGCCTGCCCCCAGCGTTCCAGGATGCGGGCGGTCTCGGCGACGTCGTCGGTGTGGCCGCGCGAGCGCGACTCGTGATGCGTCAGCTCAGCGAGCGGGGCGTAGACGACGACGAGGCCTTGCTCGCCGAGCTTGAGGCAGTAGTCGACGTCGTTGAAGGCGACCGGCAGGCGCTCGTCGAAGCCGCCGACGGACTCGAAGACGTCACGGCGGGTCATCATGCACGCTCCGGTGACGACCGAGCAGTTGCGCGTCTGGATCGCCATCGAGTTGTAGCCGGGATAGGTGCCGGGAAGGCCACGCAGGACGTGGCCGGCGATCCCGCCGAGGCCGACGACGACGCCGGCGTGCTGGATGGCGCCGTCGGGATAGAGCAGCCGGGCGCCGACGGCTCCGACCTCGGCCCGCTCGGCGTGCCCCAGCATCGCATGCATCCATCCCTCGACGCGCGCCTCGATGTCGTTGTTGGAGAACAGAAGCACGTCGCCCGATGCCTCTTCGGCGGCACGGTTGTTGATGGCGGCCCAGTTGAACGGGCCGGGCGCCGGCACGATGCGGACGTCGGGCTGCGCCGCCAGCTCGTCGAGCAGCGCCGCCGTCTCCGGCAGCTCCGAGCCGTTGTCGACAAGGACGAGCTCGAAGTTGTCGTAGCCGGGAGCCGAGCGGAGCGAGCTCGTGCAGGTCTGCAGCAGTGCCGGCTCGTCTCTGAAGGGGATGATGACGCTGACCCGCGGGCGGGATCGCAGTTGGCGCCGGACGTGGTAGCGCCCGGGGAACTGCTCCATCTCGGTCACCTCGCCCGGCTCGCCGCGGCGCTCGAGGGCGTCCTCGATCGCACGCCGCCCGGCTTCGTAGGCCCAGGGCTTGGCGACGGCGTCGCTCGTGTCGCTCGCCGCCGAGCCCGGCAGCGAGCGCCAGTGGTAGAGGACCTCGGGGATGTGCACGATCTGGCGTGCCCGCTCGCTCGCCCGCAGCGCCAGGTCGTAGTCCTGGCTGCCGTCGAACTGCGAGCGCAGGCCGCCGAGCTCGTCGAGCAGGCTGCGCCGCACCACCGTGAGGTGACAGGTGTAGGCGAAGCTGAGCAGCAGGTCCGGTGACCACTCCGGCTTGAAGAGGGGATCGAAGCGCTCTCCGCCGGCGTCGATCTTGTCCTCGTCGGAGTAGCACATGTCCGCCTCTGGGCGGCTCTCGAGGGTGCGCGCCACGGTGGCGAGGGCGTGCGGGGCGAGCTCGTCGTCGTGGTCGAGGAAGGCGACGAACGGCGCGTCGGCGAGCGCGACGGCGGCGTTCGTCGCCGCCGAGATGCCGCCGTTCTCGACGAGCGCCGTGACCTTGACGCGAGGGTCGAGCTTCGGCAGCGAGCGGAGGTAGTGGCCCAGCTCCTCGTCGGCCGAGGCGTCGTCGCAGACACACAGCTCCCAGCCGGCGAAGCTCTGCGCGAGCACCGAGCCGACGCAGCGCTCGAGCGCCCAGAGCGGGGTTCGCCATACCGGCACCACCACCGAGATGAGCGGCGCTGCCCGGCCAGGTCGGGTGGCGGCACGACGCGTCGGCGGGGTCCCGGCGCCGCCGAGACGGACGGGCAGGCGACGCGCACGCAGCCAGCGGTGGTAGGCGCGGCGGTCCTCGCTCGCATTGAGCGGGTACGGGCTGTCAGGCGACGGCTCGGCGGCCTCCTCGTCGTCGACGCTCGGCTCGACCCGCTGGCGGCCGTAGCGGAGGAACTGCTCGCTGCGCCCGCCCTCGTCGACCTCGACGTCGAGCAGCGGCTCGATCCGGTCGACCGCCCACATCAAAGCGCCGAAGGTGTGCTCGAGGTCGCGGTCGAGGCCGAGCAGCGCCGTGGTCCACGGGCTCTCGGGTCCGAGCGAGGGCGGGCAGAAGCGGGCGTGGGCGCCAGCCATCGCCGCCACCTCGTCGTAGAGGACCTGCTGGCTCGGCTGGACGAGCGGGCCGCCGAGCGAGCCCGTCAGCTCATGGCGCTCGTGGCGCAGCGCGGGGTCGAGGAACAGCGCCGCCTCGGCCGGCTCGGGCCGCTCGATCGGGTCGAGCCCGGCCGCGACGAGCAGCTCGTCGACACCTTTGGCCAGCCCGACGGCGTCACTGGCGACAGCGGGGTAGTCGACGACGAGTACCGCCATCCCCGATAGGCCGTGCAGCGCCGAGCGGAGATACCGCTCCCAGAGCGCCACGCCCTTCACGACGGGCATCGAGTTGCGGGTGAGCAGCGAGAGGGCCACCTCGACGGGGTCACGTACGACGAGCACGGCCGCCGTCAGCTGTGGCAGCAAGCGGCGCCAGAACGGCAGCAGCAGCGACAGCCGGGGGTCTTTCCACACGGCGGGGCGATCGAGGTCGGGAAAGGCGCGGGCGAGCATCGTCGGTCCGATCGCGGCGAGGTCTTCGAGCCCTGACCACAGCTCCCATCCCGGCTCGAGCGACGGGGGCAGGTGCCAGGCACCGCCCATCCGGGCAAGGATGCGGTCGTCGAGCTCGGCCAGTGAGCGGCTCTCGTAGTGACCGAGAGGGTTGTCAGGCAGGTCGCGCATCAGGTCGTCGGGTCGAGGCGCCGACCAGCCGAGTCGGGCGAGCGCTCCGGCGACAGCTGAGGTGCCGGAGCGGTGCATGCCGACGACGAGCAGCGTCGTGCCGCTGCGTTCCGGCTCGGTCGGCGGGCGTCGCGCCAGCAGTCGGGTATCGGTCATCGCGTGGTCGAGCCGGGGCGGCGCTGTTGGCGGCCGTCGGCAGGCGTGGAGTCTAGGGCAGCCGACCCGTCGCGATGGTGCCGGCAGCGCCCGCGGCGGCAACGACGCCCGAGCGCCCGCGCCGGCGATCTGCGAGCATGGACGTTCGTCTCGCGGGTCGGCGCCGTGCTGTGAGGCGGCTCTGCTCAGGCTGCGCCGGCGGGCCGCTGACGGTGGTCGCACGCCCGCCGGCCTCTGCGGGGAGGTCTTGGGCCGGTGCCCTGCGGCGGCGGACGCTCGTGGGCCGTTGCACGGGCTCCCGCCGCCGCTCGGCCCGGGCGCCGGGAGCTGGGCGCCGGGAGCTGGGCGCCGGGAGCTGGGCGACGGGAGCTGGGCGACGGGAGCTGGGCGCAGCGAGAGGACGCGGTGGGAACGGAGAGAAGGTGCGAGCGCACAGCGGCCAGATGGAGCTGACCGGCCGCCGTGTCCGCCTGCGGGCGCTGCGCCCTGAGGACTACGCGGCTTGGCTGGTCGTCCGGGCGCGCTCGCGCGACTGGCTGATGCCGTGGGAGCCGCGTCCGGCGGGGGCGGCCTACCTCCCCGAGGACCGGGCGAGCTTCGTCTCGCGCTGCCAGATGCGCGACCGCGAGCGCCAGCTCGGCACCGGCTACGGCTTCGGGGTGTTCGTGGACGGCG
>DAHUZG010000406.1 GCA_027306715.1 Acidimicrobiaceae bacterium | reverse complement strand
CCCATGCGACGACTGGAGCCTCGAGTGTCGTTCCCTGAGCTCGCCGAAAAGGGCACGACCGCGGAGATCCTCCGGTCTCGGCGGGCGATGGCGACCGAGGTGCTGGTCCGCCTGCCGCTCCCGGCCCTCGCGACGCCCGAGCAGCGGCGAGGGCTCGAGGAGGGAGCCATGCGGGCGCTCGAAGTGTTCGCCGAGGTCGAGCGCACCTGCACCCGCTTCGATCCGCGCAGCGCCCTGATGCGCGCCAACCGCTCGCCCGGGCGCTGGCACCGGGTGCCGCTCCTGCTCTACCAGGCGATCGCGGAAGCGGCCCGGGCGCACGAGGTCACCGAAGGACGGATGGACCCGCGCGTGCTCCGCCGCCTCGTCGCCCTCGGCTATGACCGCACCCGCTCCTTCGGGGACGACGAGGAGGAGATCGCCGTCGCCGAAGAGGGTGGCGGTGGGGACCCGACGCCGACGCCGACGGCGGCCTGGCGGCCCGGGCTGCGCCGCTGCGGCCGGCGGGTCCGCATCGGCGACGAGCCGATCGATCTCGGCGGCATCGGCAAGGGTCTCGCGCTTCGGTGGGCGGCGCTCGCCTTGCGCCGGCATGCCTCGGACTTCCTCCTCGACGCCGGTGGCGACGGCTACTGCGCCGGGACGGCAAGGGCCGGAGAGGCGTGGCGCGTCGGCATCGAGGACCCCTTCGGTGGGCAAGGGCCGCTCGCCGTTCTCGGGCTCGGAGACCTCGCCGTCGCCACGTCCTCGGTGCGGCTGCGGCGCTGGCGGGCCAACGGCGTCCAGGTCCATCACCTGATCGACCCGACGACGGGCCAGCCCGGCGGCTGCGGGCTGCGGGCCGTGACCGTCGTCGGCCCGGATCCGGCGTCGGCCGAGGTCTGGGCCAAGGCGCTGTTCCTCGCCGGCGAAGCCGGGATCGCGTCCCTCGCGAAGCGCCATCGGCTGGCCGCTTTGTGGGTCGACGACGCCGCCGGGGTGGGGCTCAGCCCCGGGATCGAGGAGCACCTCATTTGGCGTCGCCCCTGAGCCGGGCGCCGTTCGAGCGCGCCCTCCCCGGTCTTCGCCACCTCGCCGCCGTGCTGGCGGCCTTCGCCCTCCCGACAGCCGGCGGCGCCTTGTTCGCCGTCTCGGCCGCACCGAGCCTGCAGAGCAGGTACCTGCCCTGGATCGCCGGCCGCTCGCTCGGCCTCGCCGCCTACCTGTGCCTCTGCGCCCTCGTCGGCCTCGGCTTCCTGCTGCGCCATCCCGGGCGGGAGCGCTTCGGGCTGCTGCACGCCGAGACGGCCCTTCGCACCCACGCGGTGCTCGGCATGGCGACCGTCTCGCTCGTCATCGCCCACGTCCTTTTCCTGGCGAGCGATCGCTACGCGGGGGTCGGCTGGATGGGAGCGATCCTCCCCGGCGCCGCCCGCTACCGCCCAGGAGCCGTCGCGCTCGGGATCGCCGCACTGGTGCTGATGATGACGGTCGCCGGGACCGCCCGCTTCGCCGGCCGGCGCGGCGCTGGCCGCTGGCTCGGCGTCCACCGGCTCGCCTCGGCGGCTTTCGCCCTCGTCTGGCTGCACGGCGTGCTCGCCGGGACGGACACGTTGACGCTTCGACCCTTCTACCTCGTGACCGGCGGGCTCGTCGTCGCAGTCGGCCTGACGCGCCTCGGCCGGGCGTCGGCCCCCTCGTCAGCCTCCCGGCGGCCCGGCCGATGAGCGGGACCACAG
>DAHUZG010000403.1 GCA_027306715.1 Acidimicrobiaceae bacterium | reverse complement strand
CCGAACGCGCCTGACGCCGGCGACCCGAACGGCCGAGCCGGACAGCCCCTCGCCGGCGGCGTGACCGAGAGGGCATGAGAACGTCCGCCCGCTTCGCCTAGCCTCGCCGGCCATGGACGAGGCAGACCGGCAGGATCTCGGCGCCAAGCTGGCAAGGACGCTTCGCGGGGAGGTGCGCTTCGACGGCGGCACGAGGGCGATCTATGCCACGGACTCGTCGAACTACCGCCACGTGCCGCTCGGCGTCGCCTTTCCCGCCGATCGCGACGATCTCGCCGCCGCGCTCGGGTGCTGCCGCGAGGCGCAGGCGCCCGTCCTCGTCCGGGGCGGAGGGACGAGCCTCGCCGGCCAAGGCTGCAACGAAGCCGTGGTGCTCGACACCAGCCGGCATCTCACGGCCATCCTCGAGCTCGACCCCGAGGCACGCATCGCTCGCGTCGAGCCGGGCATCGTCCTTGACGACCTCCGGCGGGCCGCCGAGCGCCACGGGCTCACCTTCGGCCCGGACCCGGCGACGCACGCCTGGTGCACCCTCGGCGGGATGATCGGCAACAACTCCTGTGGCAGCCACGGCCTGTATGCGGGAAAGACGGTGGACAACGTCGAGCGACTGGAGGTGCTGACCTACCGGGGGACACGCCTTGATCTCGGGCCGATGTCGGCGGAGGAGCTGGCACGGGCCGGGCGGCTGCAAGGTGAGAGCGGGAGGATCCACCGTGAGCTCGCAGCGCTCGCCGAGGAGTCGGCCGAGCGGGTGCGCCGTGGGTTTCCCCGCCTCGGGCGGCGGGTGTCGGGCTTCAACCTCGACGAGCTGATGCCCGAGAACGGCCACCACCTGGCCCGCGCCCTCGTCGGCAGCGAGTCGACCTGCGCCGTCGTCGCCGAGGCGACGCTGCGCCTCGTCGAGAGCCCGGCACAGCGCCGCCTCGTCGTGCTCGGCTTCGACGACGTGCTTGGCGCCGCCGACGCCGTGCCGGCGGTGCTCGAGCAGCCCTTGATCGCCCTCGAGGGCTTCGACGCCACCCTGACCGACCAGATGCGCCTTGCGGGCCTCAACCTCGCCAACTTGGCCCTCCTGCCCCCCGGTCGCGGATGGCTGCTGGCCGAGGTCGGCTCGGACGACGCCGGCGAGGCCGATGCCCTCGCCTGGCGCGTCGCCGAGGCGATGGCGGCCTCGGCGAGGGCGGTGGTGTTCGGCGACGCGGCCGACCAGGCGGCGATCTGGAGGGTGCGCGAGTCGGGGCTCGGCGCCACGGCCCGCCCGCCGGGGCGCCAACCGAACTTCGAAGGCTGGGAAGATGCCGCCGTCCCGCCGGAGCGGCTCGGCGAGTACCTCCGCGGCATCCAGTCGCTGTGGGCAGAGCACAACTACTCCGGCGCCTGGTACGGGCATTTCGGGCAGGGATGCGTACATACCCGGAACAACTTCGACTTCTCGAGCGCGGCGGGCATCGAGAGGTTCCGCTCCTACGTCGAGGCGGCGGCAGACCTCTGCGTCCGGCTCGGCGGGTCGCTCTCCGGCGAGCACGGAGACGGCCAGGCGCGAGGAGAGCTGCTCGGGAAGATGTTCGGCCCCGACCTCGTCGGC
>DAHUZG010000402.1 GCA_027306715.1 Acidimicrobiaceae bacterium | reverse complement strand
GAGGAGATCGACCGCCGCCGGCTCGCCGCCGGCGATGGCGCTGTGAGCCGCCTCGGCCGCCGCACGCAGCGCCGCTGCCCCGGCGAGACGCTCCTCCTCGGCGCGCAGCCGGTCCTCCTCGGCCGGGTCGGCGATCGAGGCGGCGTCGATCTCGGCCAGCTGGAAGCCGAGCAGGTCGAGCTGGCGCGCCCGCTCGCGCTCGTCGCCGCCGAGCGCGCCGAGCCGGGCATCGAGAAAAGAGATGCGCCGCCGGAGCTCGCGCACCTCGCCGAGGTCGACGCCGGCGAAACGGTCGAGCGCGGCGCGCTGCGCCGCCGGGCGCAGCAGCGACTGGTGGGCGTGCTGGCCGTAGAGGTCGACGAGATCGGTGCCGAGCTCGGCGAGCGCGGCGAGCGGCGCCATCCTGCCGTCGAGGTAGCTGCGGCCGCGGCCGCTCGCCGGAAGCACCCGGCAAAGGACATGCTCCTCGTCGCCGCGCACGAAGCGCCCCTCGACGAGTGCCTCGGCGGCGCCGGCGCGCACCATCGCCGGCTCGGCGCGCCCGCCGAGCAGCAGCTCGAGGGCCTCGACGACAAGGGTCTTGCCGGCGCCGGTCTCGCCGGTGAGGGCGATCAGGCCCGGACCGAGCTGCAGCTGCAGCTCGTCGATCACCCCGAGCTGGCTGACACGGAGCTCGGCGAGCACGGTCTTCTCCTCAGCGGTCGGTCCTTCTCAGCGGTCCTTCTCAGCGGTCGGTCAGATTGAACTTGTGCCGCAGCACCTCGTGGAAGTGGTGGCGGGTGAGCCCGACGATGCAGACCGGGGTCGGGCCGACGGCGATCAGCACGGCGTCGCCGACGGCGAGCTGCTCGGCGTGGCCACCGTCGACGACGAGCAAGGCGGCCCGCTCCTCGAGCAGATGCACGCGCACCGGCTCGGTCGGCCCGAGCACGAGCGCCCGGTCGAAGAGCATGTGCGGGGCGATAGGGGTGACGACGAGGCTGCGCAGCACCGGGGAGAGGACCGGTCCGCGAAGCGACAGGTTGTACGCCGTGGAGCCCGTCGGCGTGGCAGCGAGGACGCCGTCGGCGGCGTAGGTGAGGAACGGCCTCCCGCCGATCTCGAGCGAGAAGCGGATCGTGTGGCCCGGCATCGTCTTCTCGATGCTCGCCTCGTTCAGCCCGACGAAGCGGCGCAGCCGCGGCGCGGTCGCGGCCTCCGCCACCTCGCCGGGGACGTCCGCGCTCCGCCCGACGAAGAGCTCGAGGGTCGAGCGTTCCTCGACCTCGTAGCTCCCGGCGACGAGGTGCTCGAAGGCCGCCTCCATCGAAGCCGGCTCCACCGGGGTGAGGTAGCCGAGATGGCCGAGGTTGACCCCGAGGATCGGCACGCGGTGATCGACGACGAGCTGCACCGTGCGCAGCATCGTGCCGTCGCCGCCGAGGCTGACCGCAAAGCGCACGCCGCCTGCGGGAAGGGTCGCATCAGGCGGTGAGTCGAGCTCGCCGTACTCGACGACCTCGTAGCCACGGGCCTTCCACCATCGCCGCGCCCGCTCGGAGAGCTCGGACGCCTCCTTCCGATGGGGGTGGACGACGAGCGCCACGCGCAAGGGGGTCTCGCCGCTCATTCCGCCATCCTTGCAGGAGACGGCGTCGGGCGGAGGATCTCCGACCCACCCGCCCGCCGTCCCGATCGGGCTACCGCTCTGCGCTCAGGTGGGGCGGGTCGGCGGCAAGCGGGTCGGCGGCAGCAGGTCGGCGGCCAGCGGGTCGTCGGCGGCGAGTCAGTCGGCCGGAGGATGCGGCGGCGCGCCCCGAGAGCCGGCTCCGGCCGGGGCCGCCGCCTCGCCGGCCTTCCCTGACCCAGAGGCGGCCTTCTTGGCCGCGGCATCTGCCTTCTTGGCCGCAGAGCCGGCCTTCTTGGCCGCGGCATCTGACTTCTTGCCCACAGTGCCAGCCTTGGCGGCCGCCCCGCCGGCCTTCTTCGCCGCCCCGCCGGCCTTCTTCGCCGCCCCGCCGGCCTTCTCGGGGGCGCCGGCCCGGTCGGAGGTGCCCGGCCCGGGCGCACCGGCGCTCGACGAGCCCGCAGGCGGCAGCTCCGGGGCGTGCGAGCCGGCGCCCGGCGGCAGGGACGGCTGGCCGGGCCGCTCCGGACGCGACGCCGTGGAGCCGAGCTCGCCGAGGATCGCCCCCGCCTTGCGGATGAGGTCCGCCAGGTCACGGCGACGGTCCTTGGCAAAGGACCCGATCCCGTGCCTGACGTCGTCCACCCGGCGGGCGACGAAGGCGTCTAGCTCGCGGCGAACCTCCGCCCGGACCATCTCCCGCAGCGCCTCGCTGCCCCGCTTGCTGCGTGCGACGAGATCCTCGACGATCTCCTCGCCCCGCTCCCGGATCTCGTCGGCTCGCTCGCGGCCGACCTCTCCGTCCCGGGCGACCCCGCGCAGGAGCTCCTCCGCGCGCTGGCGGCCGGCACGCACCCCGGACTCGAGAATGCTCCAGAGGTCGTCGCCCTCAGCCACTGCCGTACCCTACCGCCGGCGCCTCACGCCGTCGGCGCGGCCTGCGCGTGCGCTTTGGGCGGCGGCGGGGCGCGCTCGTCGTGCCGAGCCTCACGCCGGTGCGGCAGTCGCCCCCTGAACCGGCCGGATCCGCCCGTTCGAGACGAGCAGGCCGGCGAGCTCGGCGAGATCAGCGGCCTCGATCGCCGGCTCGGGGCTGACGGGGCCGTGCCCGGGAGGCGTCACCCCCGAGAGGACGAGGGCGAAGCCGGCACCGAGGCGGGTGGCGAACCCGCCGTCGGTCTCCGGGCGATCGCCGACGACCCAGGTGACCGGGCCGAGCCTGCGGCGTGCCAGCTGCGCCGCCGCCTCGCTCGGCTTGCCGGCGATCTCCGGCTCGACGCCGCCGGCGACCGCGATCGCCGCCACGACGGCGCCGGCGCCGGGGACCACGCCCCGAGGAGTCGGGAAGGTGGCGTCGCTGTTGGTGCCGATGAAGCGCGCCCCTTCGCGCACGGCGCGGGCTGCGAGCGCCAGGCGCCGGTAGTCAAAAGCGGGATCGATGCCGGCCACGACGGCGTCGAAGCGCGGCATCGCCAAGGTGACGAGGGCGT
>DAHUZG010000395.1 GCA_027306715.1 Acidimicrobiaceae bacterium | reverse complement strand
CCGAGCCGCTCGAGCCGGGGAAGACGAGCACCGTGAGCGGCTGGCTCTGCGGCAGGTCGAGCCCGTTGGCGGCGGTCAGCTCGAGCAGGTACGAGCTCGCCGTGCCGGGCGCCGGCGTGCCGCTCAAGATGGCGGTGCCGTCGCCGTTGTCGTGGAAGGCGAGCCCGTCCGGAAGCGAGCCGCTCTCGCCGAGCGATGCCGCCGGGAAGCCGGTGGTGACGACCTCGAAGGTGCCGCTCTCGCCGACGGCGAAGATCGCCGAGGCCGCCGAGGCGAACTGCGGCGGGGCGTCGACGTCGAGGGTGTAGTGGATGCCCCCGTCGGGGGTGACGCCGTTGCGGGCGGCGACGACGAGCGGGTAGCTGCCGCCGGTGCCCGCCGCCGGCGTGCCGGAGATCGTCGCCCGTCCGTTGCCGTCGTCGGTGAAGCTGACCCCGGCCGGGAGGGCCCCGGCCTCGCCCATCGAGGTCACCGCCGGGGTCGAGGAGGCCGCCAGGCTGCAGCTGAAGGCGACACCGGCGGTGGCGGTGCAGCTCGGCACCGAGCTGAAGCTCGGGACGGAGTCCACCGGCTCGGCGAACTGCTCGAAGACGGCGGCGTCGAGGGCGTCGCCGCTGTAGGAGACCTCGAAGGTGTCGGTCCCGACGGCGCCCGGGGCGACGAGATGGCAGGTGAGCTCGGCCTTGCCCGCCATCGCCGCCGGCGGGCAGCTGCCGAGCAGGCCCTCGCTGTCGCTGATCGAGAGCGTGCCGCCGCTGACCGGGGTCGAGAGAACGGCCGTCACCTCGCCCGGGTAGCCGACGGCGAGCGGGCTCGGAGCCACCTCGAGCGCCGAGATCGACACGCTCAGCTTGTCGACGGCGACTCCGGTGACCACGCTCGAGGGAGCGAAGCCGGTGCCGCCGGAGTAGGCGGCGGTGACCTCGTCGGTCCCCGTCGACGCCATCGGCCCGCTCTCACAGCTGGCCTCTCCTCCGCTGACCGCCACCGCGGCGCAGCCGTCGGCCGGGGTGATCGCCCCGAGGGAGTCGCTGAAGGCGACCGTGCCGCCGCCGGCGCGGACCCCCTCCGGACCGCTCACCACGGCGGTGAGGGCGAGCGCCTGGCCGGCCACCGGCGAGGACGGGACGGCCGAGACCTGCACGCTCGTCACAGCCGGCCCGACGCTCAAAGCCAAAGGGGCGGCGCTTGACGACTGGTAGTCACCGTCGCCGGAGTAGCTCGCACGGACCGTGTCGCTGCCGTAGGCGAGCGGGTAGGTGCTGCAGGTCGCCACGCCGCCGAGCACCGGCTCGTCGGCGCAGTCGCCGACGTCGCCGGCGGAGTCGGTGAAGCTCACCGCCCCTCCGTCGGGCGCCGGGCTGACCGTGGCGGTGAGCGTGGCGCTCGAGAGCGCCGTCGGCGAGGGGGTCTTCGAAGCGAGCGTCACCGTGGTGGCGGCGGCCTCGGCAACGACCCGCGCCGTGGTGCTCGTTGCGGCGTAGTCCCCGGTGCCCGAGAAGCTCGCCGTCACGATGTCCGCCCCGGTCGTGGCGAACGCCGCGGTCCTGCAGGTCGCCACCGCCCCCGCCAGGCTCACCGCGGCGCAGGCGACGATCCCCTCGGAGTCAGAGAAGCTGACGCTCCCACCCCCGGGGTCAGGAGACACCGTGGCGGTGACGAGCGCCGTCTGGCCGACCTCGGCGATCGCCGGGTCGGCGCTCAGCACCAGCGCCGGCACGGCCTTGGCGACCTCGACGGTGAGCGCCTCGCTCACCGCCCCGACGGCGTTGCTCGCCCACACCGTGGCGCTCTCGGTGCCGCTCGAGGTCGGCGTGCCGGAAAGGACGCCAGCCGGGGAGAGGCGCAGCCCGGGAAGCGGCGAGGTCGTGCTCAAGCTGAACGTCGGCGCAGGCTGGCCGGAGGCGGCGACGGTGAAGCTGCCGGGCGAGCCGTAGGTGAAGCTCGCCACGCTCGGCCCGGTGAGCGCCGGCGCCGTGCCGAGCAGCGCGACCGCGCCCGCCCCCGGCTCGGCGAGGTAGACGGCGCCGCTCGGGTCGACCGACACCGCCGACACCGCCGGGAGGCCGGCGGCGAGCTGGTAGATCGACCCCGCGGCGAGGTCGAGGCCGAAGAGCGTCACCGATCGCGCCGGGACGACGCGCAGGTCGCCGCCGGCGTCGGTGACAAAGACGTCGCCGGCGGAGTCGACCGCCACGCCGCTCGGGTCGTCGAGCTCGGCGGCCAGTGCGGGGCCGCCGTTGCCCCCGGTGCCGGGGGTGCCGGTGCCGGCGATCGCCTGAAGGCCCGCGGCGCCGAGGGTGAGGACGAGGTCGGCTCCGCTGTCGGCGATCTCGAGGCTTCCTCCGGGACCGGCGGCGAGCGCCGTCGGGTCGCACACGCGGGGGCCGGTCGCCGGGGCGGGGCCCGCCGCCGGCACGGCCGTGCCGCCGCCGGCGACGGTGTAGATGAAGCCCGGGGTGCGGTCACCGGCCGAGCTGGCGGCGATCTCGCGCACGACGCCGTTTCCGGAGTCGGCGACGAAGACGTCGCCGGCGGAGTCGACGGCGATCCCGCCGGGGGCGTCGAGCTCGGCGGCGGTCGCCGCGCCGCCGTCTCCGTGATAGCCGGCGCGGTTTCCGCCGGCGAGGGTGTCGATGTCACCGGCTTCCCGACCCGCACCGAGCACCGTCGAGGTGGTGGCGGCGACGAGGCGGACGCGGTTGTCGCCGGTGTCGGCGATGTAGAGGTTGCCGGAGGAGTCGACGGCGACCGCCGCCGGGCGGTCGAGGTCGGCCGAGGTCGCCGGTCCGCCGTCGCCTCCCCCGTCGCCGTTGCCGGAGCTGCCCGTGCCGGCGACCTCGTAGCACTGGCCGGCTTGCATCGTCGTGCCGAAATAGGTCCCCGAGGCTCGCGGCACCATATCGACGACGTTGCCGGCGGTGTCGGCGACGTAGAGGTCTCCGAGGGCGTCGGTAACGACGCCCTCGGGACCGGCGAGGCCCGAGCTGAGCGCCGCGGCGCCGTCGCAGGCGCGCCCGGGCGTGCCGTCGCCGAGGGCGGTGACGACGGTGCCGGTGAAGCTCGCCGGCATCGCCACGGTCAGCGTCAGGACCTGGCTGGTGCTGCCCGAGGCGTTGCTCGCGCTGAGCACGAGCGGGTAGCTGCCGCTCGTCCCGATCGCCGGCGTGCCGGAGAGCACGCCGGTCGGGGGATCGAAGCTCACCCCGGCGGGAAGCGCTCCGCTCTCGGCGAGCGCCGGCTGGGGGTAGCCCGAGGCCGTGACGGCGAAGCTCGAGTCGACGCCGGGGCTGAAGCTCACCGACGCCGCGCTCATGATCGCCGGAGCGGTGCCGACCTCGTAGTCGACGGTGACTGAGCCCGGCTGGCCCGTCGGCACCGAGCCGACCGAGACGCTCGACCCGAGCGCCAGGGAGGGGTCGACGTAGCTCCCGCCGCCACCGCCACCACCGCCGCCACCGCCCGAGGCGGCCGAGCCACCGCCGCCGCCGGCGCCGTAGCCGCCGCCACCTCCGCCACCGCCACCACCCTGGTTGCCGCAGCCGTCGGG
>DAHUZG010000394.1 GCA_027306715.1 Acidimicrobiaceae bacterium | reverse complement strand
GCCGACGGTGAGGCCGCCGGCCGGCCGCTCGCCGCGGGCGACAGCGCCGGCGAGGCGGCAGAGGAGGTCGTTGACCGGCGTCTCCACGCCGTGGAGGCGCCCGAGCAGGCTGATTTCGCCGTTGAGGTAGTCGCACTCGGCGCTCGAGCGGCCGCGGCGCACGCTCTGCCAGCTCGAGCCGCCGATGCGCTCGTAGCCGGGAACGGGCCGCCGGGTCACGTAGCGCCGGTGGCGCTCGAGGTACTGCTCCTTCGGCGTCCAGCTGATGCCCGCTGCGGCGAGCGCCGCCTCGCCCTCGCCCTCGGCCGCCGCCACGAGGCCCTCGGCCTCGGCCTCGGCGTCGAGCCCGAAGAGCACCGGGACGGCGTTCGAGAGGTTCCGCAGCAGCTTGGCGTACTTCCACGGGGCGATCTCGGGGCGCGCCGTCGAGGCGAAACCGCTCGCGTCGAGCGTCGCCGCCACCTCGCCGGCGATGGCGTCGCTTCCGGCGGGGTAGCGCCCGAGATCGAGGATGCCCGAGAGCGGCGCCGAGTGGATCGCCACGACACCGGGCTCGAGGTGGGTCGCCGGCATCTGCACGACCATCGAGTAGACGTTGGCGAAGCGGCGCAAGGCGAGGCGCTCGTTCTCGACGCCGTTCTGCGCGCAGACGATCGGCTGGCCGGGCGGCGCCGCCGCGCCGAGGGCGTCGAGCGCCGCCGCGGTGTCGCCGCTCTTGGTCGTCAGCAGCACGACCTCGCGCCCCGACAGCTCCAGCTCGGCCGCGCTCCCGGCGACGGGGACCGCCAGCGTCCTCGTGCCGTCCGGGCCGGCGAGGCGGAGCCCCTGGCGCTTGATCGTCGCACGGTGCTCGCCACGAGCGACGAGGACG
The DNA here is from genome assembly GCA_027306715.1 of Acidimicrobiaceae bacterium. GTDB lineage: Bacteria > Actinomycetota > Acidimicrobiia > Acidimicrobiales > Bog-793 > DAHUZG01. The sequence goes on along the minus strand of DAHUZG010000394.1, from coordinate 9,237 downwards.
ACGTCATTGCCGTGCTCGAAGAGCCTGGCGCCGATCACCCCGCCGACGGCGCCGGCGCCGAAGACGACGAAACGGGGGGTCACCGGCTCAACGTAGCAATCCTCCCGGGACCCGCCCGGGACGCCCTACCGTCCGCTGATGTACTGCACCAGCTGGTCGCGATCGCGCTGCAGCTCGTCGATGCGGCTCTTGACGACGTCGCCGATGCTGACGATGCCGACGAGGACGCCGTCGGCGACCACGGGGACGTGACGGATGCGGTGCTCGGTCATCGTCTCGGCGAGCGAGTCGACGCTGTCGCCCGGGGCGCAGGTCCTCACCTCGGCGGACATGATCGTGCGCACGGGCTCCTCGAGGACCGCCTGGCCGAAGCGGTGCAGGCGACGGACGACGTCGCGCTCTGAGACGATCCCGGCTACGTCGCTGCCGGTCTCGGAGACGACGAGCGCGCCGATGTCGTGGCGGGCGAGCTCGGCGATCACGGCGGCGACCGTCTCCTCGGGTCGCACCGTGGCGACGCTTCGGCTCTTCTGCTTGAGCAGATCGCTGATCTGCATACGAGCAGATGCTACTCCTGCTCGGGCGGGAGCGCTCGGGTGAGCGCGATACTGCCCTTCGATGCCCGCGCCCCAGCAGCTCAACGTGCTCGGCGCCAGCCTCGAGCCCTGCGGCACCGAGCCCGTGACCGGCTTCTACCGAGACGGTTGCTGCACGAGCGGCCCGGAGGACCTCGGCAGCCACACCATCTGCGCCGTCGTCACCGAGGCGTTCCTCGAGCACCAGCGCCGGATCGGCAACGACCTCGTCACGCCGCAGCCGATGTACCGCTTTCCCGGTCTCGTCCCGGGCGACCGCTGGTGCGTCACGGCGGCGAACTGGCTGCGCGCCTACGAGGACGGGGCCGCCTGCTTCGTCGTGCTGGCGGCGACGAACGAGTCGGCGCTTCAGATCGTGCCCCGCTCGGCGCTCGAGGAGCACGCCGTCGACGTCCCGCCGAGCCTCGACGGCATCGCCTGAGGGCCCCGCGGCGCAGGCTCCGCCCGCCGGTCGCAACCTCACCTCCTCAGAGCCTCACGCGCTCAGGGCCTCAGGCGCCGCGGCCGCGCTGATCGCCTTCCAGCTCATCGCTCGATGAGCCGCCGTGCCAGGTCGCGCACCCGGTCCGTCGCCGCTGTGGCGGTCCCGAAAAGGAGCAGCCCGGCGAGGGTGCGGGGGGCGTGCGGGTGCGGGCGGGTCGGCCCGAACTGCTTGGCGTTGTGCACCCAGCCGGCCATGAGGTCGAGCTTGGCCTGCTCCTGCGTACGCCTCAGCAGGGGGAAGACGGCTCGCTCCTCGCGAGCGGCATGGCTCTCGACGGCATCGGCGATCTCGCTGAGGAGGTGCTTGAAGCGGCGGCTGCCGGGGCGCAGCAGGCTGAGCCGTAGCGCCTCGGCGACGAGCTCGTCGACATGGCGCTCCTCGTCGACGAGCTCGGCTCGCAGCCGTGAGCCGAGCTCGTCGAGCTGTTTGAGGATCGGGTAGACGGCCTCCTGCTCGGCCGTCTCGTGGCGAGCGAGGCCGGCGGCGAGCCGCTCGAAGCGGTCGCGGCGCTCGACGACCCCCCAGGTACGGCAAAGGGCGGCGAGCTCGGCGCGGAGCCACTCGTGATCGGCCGACAGCAGATCGACGACATCTGCTGTCGGCGGGGCCTGTTCGACACCGGGTTGCACAGCCTGTCCCCTCCCCGAGCTCGTCACCTCACGAGGGCGGTTACCCGGGCGGGACGAGGAGGCAACCCCGTGGTGGGCGGGCCCTACCTGGTGATCCCTACTTGGTGAGCACGACCCGCCCTGCGCTCGTGAAGGTCGTGTTCGGCACCAGCTCGACCCAGGTCCTGCCCGGCGCCAGGCCGACCGTCTGGCCGCCGGCGTCGGTGAAGGTCATCGGCGAGAGCAGGTTCTTCCGGTGCCAGGTGACGTCGATCGACTTCCCGTCCCGAAGGATCATCCCCGGGCCCTCGCCGACCGTGTTGCTCTCGAAGTCGCCGGTGCTCCCCGGGCTCTCGGGGTAGGGGCCGAACTTGTACTTGACGACCTGGACCACGATGTTGGTCGTCGAGACGATCGCGTTCGACAAGGCGTCGGTGTCCGCTGTGGCGGTGGCCGGGTTCGTGCCGTCGAAGTAGTAGTGGTCCCATAGCCCGGTGGCGGCGTCCCATCTCCAGAGAACGTCGGTGCCAAAGGAGAAGTCGAGCGCCAGCGACGCCGCCGGCTTGGCCGTCGAGGGCAGGGCGGCCGTGTACTCGAACACCGGCTTCGGCGGGGTCGTCTGCTTCGGGTACAGCCCGTAGAGGGCCGTCGTCGAGCTGTAGGTGGCGTCCGGGGCGGACCTGCCGGCGAGCTGGGTGGCGACCTCCGCCTGCTGGCCGATGACGTTTGCCGGGAGGATCCACTTGGAGGAGTAGACGTCGTGCTGGTCAGGCAGGATGCCGCCGGCGAAGGCGAGGATCGGGTGGACGAATTGGCGCAGGATGTGCCAGTCCACCCAGCGCACGGAGCGGATCGGACCGATCGAGGAGGCGTCCTGGCACTGGTAGACCGCCATGTAGCGCATGAGGAAGCCCTCGGTCGGCGTGTCGTAGACGATGTCGGCCTCGTCGAGGCCGCTCTGGGGGCGGGCGCCGGCGCCTGCGGCGGGGTCGCTGCCGGGCTCGGTGCCGATCTTCACCGCCAGAGCAGGCCGCAACGGCGCCCTCCCGCCGGCGGCCGGGGTGTCGGTGAGCGGGCAGATGCCGGGGCCGAACGACGGGATCGTCGAGGCGGTGGTGGTGGTCCGGGTCCCTGACGGCGGCGAGCTGGTGCCGTTGTGGCCCTTGATCGCCGCGACCGGCTTCCCGCCGCCCGAGAGGCCGACGCCGAGGCCGACGGCGAGCACGACGACGAGGGCGGCGGCGACGGCGATCAGCTGGTTCCGCTTCAGCGGCAGGTGCTCGGCGAGACGGTCAAAGGGCTTGAGCAACGGCGATCCCGATGACGAGGGACCGTTGCGGCTGTGGGGAGGCACGGGGCGACACGGTACCGGCTCGGCGCGCTGTGGTGGTGGCAATCGCGCCGGCGCCTCGCCGGTGTCAGTGGCCGGTGACAGCTCCGACGAGGGCGGCTCGCCGCGCCGGGCGCCCCGATCGTGCCTCGGCCCGGTCGGCGCTCGCGGTGAGCGCGAGCAGGGCGTTGGCGCCGACCCAGCGCAGTGGCTCGGGCTCGAAGCGACGTGAGCGGTGGCCGACCCAGCACAGCCGGCTCAGCTCGGAGTCGCGGTCGAGCACGAGCTCGGCGAGGGTGCGCCCGGCCAGGTTCGAGGTCCCGACGCCGTCGCCGACGTAGCCGCCGGCGCGCGCCAGGCCGCTTCGGCGGTCGAGGGTGACGCTCGGGAACCAGTCGCGGTGGATCCCGATCGGTCCGCCCCAGCGGTGGGTGACGGCGACCGAGCCCGGGCCGCCGCCGAACAGCTCCCTGCCGAACAGCTCGCCGAGGGCGGCGACGATGCGGGCGTGCACCTTCTCGTCGCTGTCGAGCTCGGGGCGGACCGCCGAGGCGAAGTGGTACGGGGCCCCCCTGCCGCCGAAGGCGAGCCGGCCGTCGGCGGTGCGCTGGCCGTAGACGAGGAGATGGCGGCCGTCCGAGAAGGTCTCGCGCCCGGCGAGCCCGATCGCCTCCCACCGCTCCGGCCCGAGCGGCTCTGTGGCCACCATCAGCGAGTAGATCGGGACGATGCTGCGGTGCAGGCCCGGCAGGCCGGCGCTGTAGCCCTCGGTGGCGACGACGACGACCTCGGCTCGGACGCGGCCGCGGTCGGTGCGCACGACACCGGGCTCGACGCCGATGACCTCGGTCAGCTCGTGCACGACAGCCCCCCGCGCCTCGACGGCGGTCGCCAGCCCGCGCACGAGCCGTGCCGGGTCGATCGCCGCGCAGTGGGGGGTGAAGGTCCCGCCGAGGACGTCGCTCGCGGCGCAGCGGCGGCGCGCCTCGTCCGCGCCGAGCAGCGCCAGGTCGTCCTCGCCGACGCCGAGCCGCCGCGCCTCTGCCACCTCCTCAATGGCGCGGCGCAGCTGGGCGGCGTTGCGCGCCAGCACGACCGTGCCGCCCTTGGCGTAGCGGCAGTCGATGCCTTCCTTTGCGGCGGCGCCGCCGACCTCGTCGACGGTCTGCTCCATGGCCTTGCGCAGCGCCGTGGCCGCCTCCAGCCCGAAGCCGCGGGCGAGGCGTCCGAGCGGGGCGGCGAACAGCGCCGAGCACCAGCCGCCGTTGCGCCCGGAGGCCCCGTAGCCGGCGATCTCGCGCTCGAGCAGCACGACACGCAGGTGCGGATCGGCCCGCAGCAGGTAATAGGCGGTCCACAGCCCGGTGTAGCCGGCGCCGACGACGGCGATGTCGGCGTCAGTGTCACCTGGCAGCGGCTGTCGGGGCGAGAGCGGCTCCTCGAGACCGTCGAGCCAGAGCGAGAGGCCGCGGTAGCGGCGCTGGCGCGCCGCAGAGCCTCCCGCGGGGCTCAGATCCGCGTCCACGCCTCGGTGAGCACGTGTCGCAGCACCTGGCCGATCTCCTCGAACTGCTCGTCGTCGCAGATCAGCGTCGGCGCCAGCTGGATGACCGGGTCGCCCCGGTCGTCGGCCCGGCAGATGAGGCCGGCGTCGAACAGCGCCGGCGAGAGGTAGTTGCGCAGCAGGCGCTCGGACTCCTCGTCGTCGAAGCTCTCCTTGGTCGTCTTGTCCTTGACGAGCTCGATGCCCCAGAAGTAGCCGGCTCCGCGCACGTCGCCGACGATCGGCAGGTCGTCGAGGCTGTCGAGGACGGCCTTCAGGCGCTTCTCGTTGCGCCGCACCTGACCGGGCAGGTCGTCGCGCTCGAAGAGGGCGAGATTGGCCAGGCCGACGGCGCAGGAGACGGGATGGCCGGCGAAGGTGATGCCGTGGAGGAACGTCTGGTTGCCCTGCAGGAACGGCTCGACGAGGAAGTCGCGCACGATCAGCGCCCCGAGCGGCGAGTAGCCGCTCGTCAGGCCCTTGGCACAGGTGATCATGTCCGGGACGTAGTCGTAGCGGTCGGAGGCGAAGTAGTGCCCGAGCCGGCCGAAGGCGCAGATCACCTCGTCGGAGACCATCAGCACGCCGTGACGGTCGCAGATCTCGCGTACACGTTGGAAGTACCCCGGCGGTGGCGTGAAGCAGCCGCCGGAGTTCTGCACCGGCTCGAGGAAGACGGCGGCGACGGTGTCCGGGCCCTCCCGCAGGATTGCCCGCTCGATCTCGTCGGCGGCCCAGTGCCCGAAGGAGAGCTCGTCGTTGTCGTGAAGCGGCGCCCGGTAGAAGTTCGTGTTCGGGACCTTGACGGCGCCGGGGACGAGCGGCTCGAAAGGCGTGCGCATCGACGGGATGCCGGTGATCGAGAGGGCGCCCATCGTCGTCCCGTGGTAGGCGGTCTCGCGGCTGATCACCTTGTAGCGCTCGGGCTCTCCGCAGGTGCGGAAGTACTGGCGGGCGAGCTTCCATGCCGACTCGACCGCCTCCGACCCTCCGGTGGTGAAGAAGATCCGGTTGAGGTCTCCCGGCGCCAGCTCGGCGAGGTGCTCGGCGAGCTCGATCGAGCGGGGGTGGGCGTAGCTCCAGAGCGGGAAGTAGGCGAGCTCGCCCGCCTGCTTGGCGGCGGCCTCGGCGAGCTCTTGCCGCCCGTGCCCGGCCTGGACGGTGAACAGGCCCGAGAGGCCGTCGAGGTAGCGCTTGCCGTGCGAGTCGTAGACATAGGGCCCGTCGCCACGGACGATCACCGGCACCTCGTGGTGCTCGAGCGGGCCCATGCGGGTGAAGTGCATCCAGAGGTGGCGGTGAGCAGCGGCCTGCAGCTCGTCGTTGGTCATGCTCAGCGCTTCCCCCACGTGTAGGTCTCCTTGGTCAGCTCGAGGTAGATGAACGGCTCGGCGTCACGCACGCCCGGCAGCGAGCGGATCGTCTTGTCGATGACGTCGAGGAGATGGCCGTCGTCGACACAGACGACCTCGGCCAGCAGGTCGAAGCGCCCGGCGCAGATGACGACGTAGTCGATCTCGGGGACCGAGGCCAGCTTGTCGGCGATCGAGCGGGCGTCGCCCTCGACGCGGATGCCGACGAGGGCCTGGCGGTTGAAGCCGACCTGCTTCGGGTCGGTGACGGCGACGATCTGGATGATCCCCGCCTCGCGCAGCCGCTGCACCCGCTGGCGTACCGCCGCCTCCGAGAGCCCGACCGCCTGGGCGATCGTCCCGTACGCTCGCCGCCCGTCGGCCTGCAGCTCCTCGATGATCGCCCGGTTGACCTTGTCCAGCATCCCCCACCACCCTGGGCCATGGCGCCGTCGCGCGTCAAGTGGAATCCGTCGCCCAGTATGCCGCTGACGACGGATCCGCTTGTCCGCACCCGTGATCTCTGCCAGCATGAGCGGCATCAGAGCGGGGAGGCGGCAATGGCACCACAGCAGGCGGGAGGAGGCTCCGGCGGACGCCTTCGCCGGCTGGCGAACTTCGTCCACGGAGAGTGGGTCGCGCCGCTGAGCGGCACCTACAGCGACGTCGTCGACCCCTCGACGGGCGAGGCGTACGCCTCGGCCCCGGTGTCTAGAGGAGAGGACGTCGACCGGGCGCTCGGCGCCGCCGCGGCCGCCTTCCCAGGATGGCGGGACGCCACCCCCTCGGTGCGCTCGCTGGCGCTGTTGCGGATCGCCGACACCCTCGAGGCCCATGCCGAGGAGCTCGTCGAGCTCGAGTCCGAGAACACCGGCAAGCCACGCCAGCTCACCCTCGACGAGGAGATCCCGCCGGCGGTCGACCAGATCCGCTTCTTCGCCGGCGCGGCGCGCCTGCTCGAGGGCCGCGGCGCTGCGGAGTACCTGGCGGGGCACACCTCCTACGTGCGGCGCGAGCCGGTCGGCGTCTGCGCCGCGGTGACGCCGTGGAACTACCCGCTGATGATGGCCGTCTGGAAGTGGGCGCCGGCCCTGGCGGCAGGCAACGCCCTGGTGCTGAAGCCGTCGGAGACGACGCCGGCCTCGACGTTGCGGATGGCCGAGCTGATGGCCGAGCACCTGCCACCGGGGGTCTTCAACGTCATCTGCGGCGACCGCGACACCGGGCGCGCCCTCGTCTCGCACGAGACGCCGGCGATGGTCTCGATCACCGGCAGCGTGCGCGCCGGGATGGAGGTCGCCTCGGCGGCGGCGAGCGGGCTCAAGCGCGTCCACCTCGAGCTCGGCGGCAAGGCGCCCGTGATCGTCTTCGACGACGCCGACATCGAGGCCGCAGCCGAGGCGATCGCCCTCGCCGGCTACTTCAACGCCGGCCAGGACTGCACCGCGGCGACGCGGGTCATCGCCGGCGCCGGAGCCCACGACGAGTTCCTCGCCGCGCTCGTCGAGCGGGCGCGCTCGACGACGGTCGGCGGTCGCGACGTCGAGGGCGCCGACTACGGGCCGCTCAACAACGCCAACCAGATCACCCGCGTCTCGGGCTTCCTCGAGCGGCTGCCCGACCACGCCGAGATCCTCACCGGCGGCGAGCGCGTCGGCGAGCGCGGCTTCTGCTTCGCCCCGACTGTCGTCGCCGGCGTCGAGCAGTCCGACGAGGTGATCCAGGACGAGATCTTCGGCCCGGTCATCACCGTGCAGCGCTTCTCGGGCGAGGCGGAGGTCGTCGAGCTCGCCAACGGCGTCGAGTACGGGCTCGCCTCGAGCGTGTGGACCAGCGATCACGGTCGCGCCATGCGGATGGCCAAGGCGCTCGACTTCGGCTGCGTGTGGATCAACACCCACATCCCGCTCGTCGCCGAGATGCCGCACGGCGGGTTCAAGCGGTCCGGCTACGGCAAGGACCTCTCGGTCTACGGCTTCGAGGACTACACCCGCATCAAGCACGTGATGCACCGCATCGAGGCCTGAGGGCCCCGCGCCGGCCGCCCTGGGGCCCCCCGGTGGCCCGCCAGCTTCCGCAGCCAGCTGAGATAGTGACAGTGCTCGTGCTGGTGAAAGAACTACGGTTGTGCCATGTCGTCGCACGACGGCGCCCTCGTGACAGCGGGCCGGCGATGAGCCGGCAGGGGAGCGGCACCAAGATCGGCGCGAGCCCGCTCGCGACGCGGTTGTTCGTGATCGGGTTCGGCCTCGCCCTCTACGCGGCCGTAGCCGCCATCTCCGAGCCGTTCTCCGGCGGATGGGGCAAGTCGCTCTTCTGGTCGCTCTTCACCTTCGCACCGCTGCTCATCAACCGCCGCTTCCGCTCGGCGGCCTTCGGCTCGCTCGGAGAGGTGACCGTGCGCGTGCCGTCCGGCCGTCGATCAGGCGCTGCCCCGGCTCCGGTTGCCGCGCCGGCCGCGCCGGAGCCGCCACCCCAGCTCGACTGGTCGGGTCTCGACGTCCCTGCGACCGTCGCCGGGGTGGCGGCGGCTTTGCGAGAGGTGATGCCGCTCGACTGCGAGCTCCGTCTCGACCCGTCCGAGCTCGTCATCTGGAACAGCGTGGCGACGGTCCGCCGGTCGCTCGTCGTCGCGCCGTCGCGGCCGGCGCCCGACGCCGCCGAGCAGCTCGAGCAGCTCGAGCAGCTCGAGCAGCAGATCCTCGTCCTTCTCAGCACCGTGGCGGGCTTTGCCGCCGCCAACGGGATCGGGCGCTGGCCGGTGGCGGAGCTCGGCGCGCTGGCGCGCACCGTCGTCACGGAGCGGTCGGTCTTCGCCTGGTACGAGCACGGCGGCCGGCCGCTCCTGCTGCTCGACGAGGTGCCTCTCGCCGTGCTTCCCGGTCGCCCGGCGGCGGCGCGCCGGGGGTGAGCGATCCGCCAGGAGCGAGCGAGCGCGGCTCACCCCGAGGAGCGAGGCCGGTCGCCCCCGCCAGCTGACTGGCCGATAGCCGCGAGACGGTCGGATACGTTGGTCGGACCCCAAGGCGCTACGGATCCGCTTGCTGGTCCAGAGGAGGTTCCACGGTGCGGGTCGGGATTCCCCGGGAGCTGAAGGACAACGAGTACCGGGTGTCGATGACGCCCGCCGGGGTGAGGGAGCTCACCTCTGAGGGGCACGCCGTCTTCGTCGAGTCCGGAGCCGGCGTCGGCTCCTCGTTCCCCGACGAGGAGTACCGCCTCGCCGGCGCCACGCTCGTCGACGGCGCCGACGAGACCTGGGCCCGGGCCGAGCTCGTCTGCAAGGTCAAAGAGCCGGTCCCCGAGGAGTACCACCGGCTGCGC
>DAHUZG010000389.1 GCA_027306715.1 Acidimicrobiaceae bacterium | reverse complement strand
CGATCAATGGTGATCATGATGCCATGTGCCAGTGACAGCTCGATCCCGGAGGCTCGACGCGGTTCGACTCGACGTATGCCTCGATGTCTGCCTCGGCGAGCACGATGCGGCGGCCGGCGCGGCTGAACGCGATCCGCCGCTCCTGCACGAGACGCCCGAACAGCCGAACTGTGAATGCGGGGTACGCGTCCGCCGCCTGTTCGAGTGCCAAGTAGCGGCCACGGCTCTCGATTCGGGAGTGCTCTCGCATCGCCACCCTCCTCCGGACAAGCGGCCCGCCGCGGACCGCGCTTTACCAAGGTGGGTGATCAGAGGTCCAGGCTATTGGCGGATCGCACGCCGGACCGGCGCAGCCTCGGGTCAGAGGTGACGAACGTCTCTCAGGACGGACGGTTCCGCGTGGCCTTCTGCGAGCGGCATGCCGAGCACGTCGACCGGCGTGCCGAAAAGGACGATGGTTTCGGTGCTGACGCGCCCGGACGGTCGCAGCGGAGACGCTGGCAGCGGTCACTGCCGCTCCGTTACCGGGCAGGGAGCAACGGTTGAGCCTAGGCGCTGGCGGACCGCTACGGTTCGATGCCCGGAGCCTTCGGCTGGAGCTCGACGGGTCGCCCTGGTGAAGCATTCTCCACTCGGACGCGTGGGCCCCTGGCTTGGGACGCTGCGTCGTGGGTTCCCCGAACCGCTGCCTGCTGTCAGCCAGCTTTGCGGCCGTGTGGCGTTCCGGGCGTGAGCAGCTGATGGACCCGCTGGTGCGAGATGCCGAGAATCGCCGCGGCGTCACGCATGCTGATCCCGCGGCTGGTGAGCGCGGCTGCTGCCTCGCGGGTCCGCTCGATGGCCAGCTGGTCGGCGTTGCGCGCCTCGTCTCGAGCCTTTCTGGCTTGCTCGACGGTCCGGCTCGTCGACCTGGGCAGTACCGGTCGGGGGACGAGCTCGATCGAGGCCTCGTCGGTCTGGAACCACAACGCGGCGGCTTCGCGCATCCGGCTGAGCGCTTGGTCGATGGTCTTGCCCCAGGTGTGGACCCGTGGTTCCTCCTCGAGCTCGACCGACCAGCGCCCGTCGCTCTCTCGCTCGAGTCGGGCGGCGTAGGTCTTCACGGTCTTTTGCTCCTTCATGTTCGAGCTGGTGCGGGTACTCATCTGGTCTGCTTGCGGATCAGCACCCGTGCCGTCACAGGGCTAGTCTATCGCCCTAGACGGACTGGCGTCTATTAGACTAGACGACTGTTGATTGGGTCGATCGAGGTCGGGATGGGCCAGGGCGAGCGTATAGCGCGTGGCGCCTTCGACGGAGAGCCCGAACAAGTCGCACAGCCCCTGGCGCAGCGCGTCGTCGCCGACCCGCCGGCACCGCTCGTTGTCCTCGTTGCGGCCGCTCGTTGCGCTTCCACCTCGGCCGTCAGCAGACGAGGATCACGTACTACATCGCCACCGGCCGGCGGATTGTGCTGCTCACCGTGTTCGTGAAGACGCGCCGGCGAGAGCGTCTGGAGGTCCAGCGGGCATGGCGCGTAATGCAGACCTGCATCGTTGAGGGGCATACCGCGGAGGACGACGAATGACGCGCAGGACCTGGGACGAGGTGAAGAGGGAGCGAGCCGACTCGCCAGCTCGCGGCCGTGGCTACGAGCGCGCGGGTCGGACGATCAGGCTCGCGATGGAGATCCACGAGCTCCGGGAGAAGCGGGGCCTGAGCCAGCGCGAGCTCGCAGAGCGTCTCGGCACGACCCAATCCGCCGCCGCGCGCCTCGAGGCCGGTAACGTGTCCCCCAGCCTGCCCACCCTCGATAGGGTCGCCGAAGCGCTCGGGGTCGAGCTCGTAGTGAGCTTCGTGGACCTCGATGATCGGATCGCAGGCTGATCGACAGCTCGAGAACAGCCCTCGCGACGTGGTCGCATCCTGTGCGCCGTCGCGCGCGAGAGCCCGCTACCACGGCACCAGCCGTTGCGGTAGCGGGCTCTCGCGTCGAGACAGTGCCGGTGACCGCCAGCGCGGCGGCTACCAGCGATAGAAGTGATGTCGCCCGGAACTCTCTCCCCGGCCGAGGAAGAACCCGACCAGCCAGAGCACGAGAGCGGCGATCGCGATCCACCACAACAGGTGCAGCGCGAAGCCGGCCCCGAAGAGCGCCAGGACGATGAGAAACAAGACTACGAGCAACAACATTGGCCTCACCTCCCTTCGGTATGGCTGATACCGCTCGCAGCCCGAGATGAAACCTCGCCAGGCAGCGGGCTCCACCCGACGGCCGTCTGCGCCGGCGGCGAGAGCCTGCCGGCCAGCCCCAGTCCCAGCCCCAGTCCCAGTCCTGCCGGCCAGCCCAAGGTCTACGGTGGCCGGCGATGGCAACGCCCGGCCACGACGTCGTGATCGTCGGAGGCGGGCACAATGCCCTCGTTGCCGCCATCCTCCTGCGCCGGGCGGGATTCTCGGTGCTCGTGCTCGAGCGCCGCGACTCCTTCGGCGGCGCGGCAGTCTCGGCGCGGCCCTTCCCCGGCCTCGAGGCGAGGATCTCCCGCTACGCCTATCTCGTCTCGCTCTTCCCCGCCTCGCTCGCCGCTTCGCTCGGCGCAGCCTTCGAGCTGCGCCGGCGACGGGTCGACTCCTGCACCCCCGACGGTGTCGCCGCCCTCGTTCTCGGAGGTAGCGAGCTGGCAGCAGCGTCGTTCAAGGCGGCCGGGCTCGCCGGCGAGGTCGCCGGCTGGGCCCGCTGGCAGTCGCTCTGCGGTCAGCTGGCGGCCGCGGTGGCGCCGAGCCTGACCGAGCCCCTGCTGCCGGCGAGCGAGATCCGCCGCCGGGTCGGCGCCGAGGCCTGGTCGACCCTGGTCGAGCGGCCGGTCGGCGAGGTGCTCGGCGAGCTGTTCACGAGCGACCTCGTTCGTGGCCTTGTCCTCACCGACGCCTTGATCGGTACCTTCGCGCACTCCCGGGAGGCGAGCCTGCGACAGAACCGTTGCCTTCTCTACCACCTGGTCGGCAACGGTCACGGGCACTGGGATGTCCCCGTCGGCGGGATGGGTGCCGTGAGCGCGGAGCTCGAGCGTGTCGCGCGAGCCGCCGGGGTGGAGCTGCGCAGCGGCGTGGCCGCCGAGCGGATCGAAGCTGACGGCGTGCGCGCCGAGGTGCGCACCGAAGCCGGAGCCAACGAGCCCTGCCGGGTCGTGCTCTGCGGAGCGGCACCGGCTGTCCTCGAGCGGCTGCTCGACCGCCCGCCGAGCGGCGAGGCGCCCGAGGGCGCGCAGGTGAAGCTCAACCTGCTCCTCGACAGGCTGCCGCGGCTTCGCAGCGGTGTCGACCCCGCCGTCGCGTTCGCCGGGACGTTGCACGTCAACGAGCGGTTGTCACAGCTCGACAGCGCGTACGCGACGGCGAGCGACGGCGTCTTTCCCTCGCCGGTCCCCTGCGAGGTCTACTGCCACACGCTCACCGATCCGACGATCCTCGGTGAGGATTTGCGCCGCCGTGGAGCACAGGCGCTCACCGCCTTCGCCCTTCAGACGCCGGCTCGCCTGTTCCGCTCGGGCGGGATCGACCGGCGCGCGGCCGGCGAGGCGGTGCTCGAGTCGTTGCAGTCGGTCCTCGACGAGCCGCTCGAGGATCGGATCCTTCGCGACTCCAGCGGCTCGCCGTGCGTCGAGGTGCACACGCCTGCCGACCTCGAGGCCGATCTGGCGCTGCCGGGCGGCCATATCTTCCACCGCGACCTGCGCTGGCCCTGGGCCGAGGACGGGCACGAAGCCGGCCGCTGGGGCGTCGAGACCGATCTCGCCAACGTCGTCTTGTGCGGAGCGGGCGCTCGCCGGGGCGGCGCGGTGAGCGGGATCCCCGGGCACAACGCCGCTCGCGCCGCGGCGGCGGTGCTCGGGGGCTCCGGCGCGCTCAGGAGCTGATGCGGAAGTCGGTGACGCTCCAGTTGACGATGTACTGGCGAGTATGGAACGGGTAGGCGAAGGTCAGGTTCGGCGAGCCGTTGATGGTCCAGCAATTGAGCACGAGCGCGCCGTAGAGCTTGAGCCCGTTCGCTCCGTTTGAGATGAGCGAGGCGTCCGGCGCGTACAGGGTCCCGTCGAACCAGATCTTGTTGCTCGGCGAGAAGTCGCTTCCCTCGAAGTAGACGTTCCAGTCCGATGGCTCACCTGGCGGCGGCGTCGTGCCGCTGGCGACGTTGTTGTCGGCGGTCAGGCTGAGCGACGGCGACGACGAGACGGGACAGGCCGAGTTCTCCGACGGCGCCGGGCAGCTCGTCGGGGTGCAGCCTTGCGGCAGTATGTAGAGGTTGACGGGACCGTCGAGGTACTTCGGGTCGATCTCGCCGATGGTGACGGCGTTGCTGTCGAGGTAGTAGCTCCCCGGCGGGATGTCCGAGAGCCCGAAGGGCAGCGGGTCCCCGGTGGTGATCGTCACCGCGGCTCCGCCGGTGGCGCAGTCGAAGACCGGCTGGCTGGCGCTGCTCGTCGCCTGCGGCGGCGGCGGCGCGAGGGAGCTGCCCGGCGACAGCGTGTTGGCGATGCCGCTGCCGGGCAGCGGGCAGTAGTTGACCCCGTTCGAGGCGGCGAAGCTGGCCGTGTCGACGCACGGCGCGAACGCCTGGCTCGACTGGCCGGGGGCGCAGACGGCGGGGCTCGCCGGCTCGAGCTGGTTCGACTGCTGTACCGGTTGCGGGCAGGACGAGACGTTGGCTCCGTGCTCGCCGACTGTCGAGATGTGGGTGTTGGAGTCGTTCCCGCTGCACGAGGCGGTCGCTCCTGGGCCGACTCCGAGATAGACGTTTCCCTGCGAGGGCTGGCCTCCGTTGCCGACGACCGCCACGGTGGCCTGCTTCAGCGCCCCGTGGGTGGTGAAGCCGCTGACGCCGAAGAAGCCGAAGTCGTCGGCCTCGCGGTAGAGCACGGCGTCGGCGTTCCGGCTCTGGCCGCTTGAGGACGTGTGCACGACGAGCTGGAACTCGTCGGTGACGCCGGCCTGGGTTGGAGCGCTCAGGGCGTCGACCACGTAGTACCGAAGCGCCGGAACGCTCGGCAGCGGGGTCGGGCCGGAGGGCGCGCACGACGCCGGCGTGAGATCGCCCGGGAGGGCGCTTGCCGGCGGGTCGCCGACGCAGAAGTCGACCGGGTTGTCACCCATCTGGTCGAGCCGGAAGAGGGCGTCGCTCACCCCCGCCCGCGCCTGGGCGACGACGTAGGCGCCGGACTGGGACTGCAATGCCGTCGGGACTCCGCCGAGGATGGCGCTCAGCGTCGTCGCCGCGAGCGCGACGACCACGAACAGCAGCACGACGGTGAGGACGAGGTTGCCCTCGTCGCCCCGCGGCCGGCGTGGGGCGAGCCGCCACCGCGGCCGGCGGTTGATCTGCCCGGTCAATCGCAGTCCCTCCACCGGCAGCCCTTTCATCCGCAGCCCTGCTGGAGTGCCTGTGACTGGTTCGGCATCTGCACCGAGGTGCCGACGGTGAACGAGAATGGCGCGGTCTTGCCGGCGAAGAGCAGGCTGATCCGCAGCGACGTGCCGCAGGACGGCGACGTCTGGTTGGGGACGACCGTCGAGGATGGCAGGGACGACTGGGTCAAGCTCGCCCCGTTCGCCTGGACCAGCTGGAACATCGTCGCCGAGGCGTCGCGCAGGCCGGGCACCGAGGTGTCCGCCTGCCAGGAGGCGCTCGAGGAGCACCAGCTGTACCGGGTGAGAACGCCCTTGGCCGGGTCGTAGGCCCAGATCACGTTGGCTGCCGTGGTCGTAGCCGAATAGGGGCTCGGCAGCAGCGTGGTCGTGGTCGTGGAGGTCGTCGTCGTCGATCCCGGGCCGGCGGAGCACGAGCTGTAGGGGTCGCTGCTCTCTTGCATCGCGATGATGTCGGTGGGGGTCGTCCCGTTCGGCCCGACGTTCGAGCTCCCGCTCGGGTCGTCGGTGAAGCTGCTCGGAACGAGCACCAGCGGGTTGGCCGAGGCGACGTCGGACTCGAGCGTGCGCAGTGCGCCGTGGGCGACCTCCTCGTTGGTGGTGAGCGCCCGCGAGGACTGTGAGGTCGCCGACATCGTGCCGAAGAAGCCGATCGCCGTGCCGACGAGGACCACCTCTGCGCCGAAGGTGACGACGAGCTCGAGCAGGGTCGCGCCGCGGTCGTCGGCATGCTGGCGAAGGCGCTCTCCCCACTCGCGTGCGGCTCTCCAGAAGCGCTGTGGGTTAGCCATGATCCCTCTCCGGTGTGTGCGGGTCACGAGTAGCTGAACTGGTCGGTCGTGCTCACGGCGGAGCTTCCGCCGGCGGTGGTGGCGATGATGTCGACCGGCAGGGCCAGGCTCTCTTCGCTCGACGTCTCCGCCGGCGCCGTGGCGGTGCACGAGGTCGTGCTGGTGCACGTGCCGGTCACGGTCGTGCCCGAGGTCCCGAAGGTGAAGGTCGTGTGGCCGACGACGAAGTTCTCGCCGGTGATCGTCACTGCCGTGCCGCCGGCTCTGCTCCCTGACGAGGGCGAGACCGAGAGCACCGCCGGCTCGTAGGTGAACTGGTCGCCGATCAGGGTCGGCGAGGAGATCTCGCTGAAGCCCGGCCCGGTCGGCGTCTCGGCCGTGACGTCGACGGTGTCGGTCCCCGGCGGCGCCGTGGCCGTGCAGGTGGTCGTGCTGGCACAGCTCACCGAGGAGGCGGGAACGGCGCCGAAGTCGACGAGCGTGCCCCCGGACAGGGCGAACCCGCTC
Organism: Acidimicrobiaceae bacterium; assembly: GCA_027306715.1. Taxonomy (GTDB): domain Bacteria; phylum Actinomycetota; class Acidimicrobiia; order Acidimicrobiales; family Bog-793; genus DAHUZG01. Next base: position 7,383 of record DAHUZG010000389.1, on the reverse strand, counting down.
CCGCTGATCGTCACTGGCGTCCCTCCCGAGGCGGGCCCGTAGGCCGCAGGCCCCGGAGGCCCGCCCGGCGAGGTGCTGACGGAGCGGACGAGCGGGCCGGTCGGGGACTGGATCGTCGAGGAGTCGGTCGACTGCGAGGACTCCACGCCGTCGGCGGCGTAGGCCGTGACGTAGAGCACGTACTCGGCGGCCTGGGCGAGGCCGCTGACGGTGTACTGCACCGTGGCACCGGCGGTGACCGTCCCGAGCGCCGAGGCTGAGAGCAGGCCGGTGCTGCCTGCCTGCTGGGAGGCGTTGGCCCAGCCGACGGCGAAGCACTCACCGGGCACCCAGCTCGCCGGGACCGTCCAGGAGACCTTCACCTCGCCGGTGACGGTGGTGGCGCTGGCGGTGAGGTTGGCCGGCGGAGCCGGGTCGAGCGAAGGCTGGGCGGAGGGCCCGTCGTACTGGCCGAGGCCGCCCGGGTAGAGGATGGTGTCCACGGCGAAGCTGTTGGCGCCACTGTCGACCCAGCTCAGCAGCACGTAGACGTGGACGTAGGCCTGCTGCAGGGTCGTCACCGGCGGCGATGAGCCGGGGCAGGCCGGAACGTAGGCCGACCCGTAGGCGATGTGAGTCGTGAGCGTGAAGGTGCCGAGCCCCTCGTGGACCGCACTCATGATCGGCGCGAAGCCGACGCCGTTGGCGCCGAGGGTGAACACCGGGCTCGAGGCGCCCGCCGCGAGCTCGACGAGCGTCTTGCCCTGCCAGCTGTAGGCGGAGCCGTCGCCGGACTCCGAGGCGGTGGCGTAGTCGGGCTGCGACGTCACCGCCGCCTGCAGGCCGGAGGCGGAGAAGCCGAGGTCGGCATAGGGCGCCGCTTCGAGCTTGGCGAGCAGCGACGCCGCGAGCTCGGCAGCGTCCTGGCGGGTGCCGCTGGCGCTGGCGGCGGCGATGCCCGTGCTGAAGACCCGCCCGAGCGGGACGAGGACGACCGCCAGCAGCAGTGCGGTGACGACCATCTCGATGAGTGTCAACCCCTCGTCGCCACGGGTCGTTGAGCGGGGGGTCAGGCCCGGGCGGGGCCGGCCGGGTGCGGACGTCGGCGTCGGCAGGGCCGCCGCTCGCCGGCCGCGGGAGGGCTGACGGCGGGCCGAGTGGCCACCGAGCGGCTCGGAGCTGTCCGAGCGGTGCGGGATCGGGGCGAGCCTTTTCATCCAGAGTGATCTCTCCACCACGGAGAGTAAGCACGCCGCCGAGCGATGACACGCCCCGAAGAGGTCTTACGGCAACGGCGAGGATGTGCCGGACAATCGGTCCGTCCACCCCAACTGCTGGCCCGTCTGCGCTATGTGCCCGGACCGGCGCGAGATGATCAGGAAAGAAGAAGGCGTGACGACGAGATCGCCGTCACGCCTTCTCGAGGTTCGCGGAGGCCGGCACCACGGGCCGGCACCACGGGCCGGCACGGCGGCGCCTCGATGACCGGCTCGTACCGGTTCTCGCGGCGGCCGCCGTGCCGTCACCCGCAGGGGGGATCTGTCAGGCCATCGCCTGGATCTGCCGGGGCAGGATGTCGCCGAGGATCTTCGGCTTGCCGCTCGGGGTCAGCGCCTCGGGGATCAGACCGGCGTAGGAGTTGTGCCACTGGTTGAAGATGATCGGCCCGGCGATGCCGATGTACTGGATCGCCTTGTGGTCAGCGAGGGCCTTGACGCCCTCGGCGTAGTCGTAGACCTTGACCTTGGTGGCTCCGGGCTCGGTCACCGACTTGATGGCGTTGTTCCAGATCACCGGGTTGGTGCTGTGTGCTGCATCCATTGCCAACGCCTGGACGATCACGCCGTCGTAGATCCCGGCGGTGCGCTGGCTGTAATAGAACTTCGAGTGCGGCGTGGCGACGTTCGGCGCGTGGTTGAGGTCGTACTGCCAGACGCTCTGCGCCGGGCTGATCGCCGGAGCCCCGTCGACGAAGGCGGTGAGGTTCTTGTCGAGCGTCGACGTGCCGATCGCGCCCGCCACCGGGCCGGCCCAGGTCGGGTCGGTCGCCGAGGCGAATGCGTAGATCGGCTTCATCCCGCCGAGCTGCTGCAGCTCGCCGAAGAACGTGCCGGCTGTCGGGCCGTCCTCCTCGGTGACGATGACCTGCGGCTTGGAGGCGATCAGTCGGGCGACGTCGGCCTGGTAGTTGGGCTGGTCGGGCGTCAGGTTGAGCTCGACGGTGAGCGTCTGGTGCTCGTCCTTGATGCCTTCGAGCACGCCGGGAAGGTCACCCTGGGAGCCGGGGTCGGTCCCGAAGACCGTGGCGATGCGGTTGAGGCCGTGCTCGTGCGCCCAGAGGGTGTAGGCGAGCCCGGTGGCGGCGTCGGGGGCGAACGTCCGCCAGAAGTACTTGAGGTTGGTGTGGTTGTACTGGCTCTGGCCCGCACCCGACATCATCGAGGTGTGCTGGGAGTTGAGGAACGGGATGATCGTCGGCGCGGCATCTGTCGGCACACCCTCGGCGGCGACGATGTTGTGCGAGGTGGCATAGGCGCGCTGCACGGCGGGCAGGGCGTCGGCCGGGTCGCTGCGGGTGTCGACCTCGATCACCCCGAGCTTGTAGCCGCCGGCGACCCCACCGTGGTGATTGATGTCGTAGACCGCCGACCACACCGCTGCGGTGTCGGGGGGGCCCTCGAACGACGACGAGCCGGTGTAGTCGGTGATGAGCGCCAGGTTGACCGATCCCTTCGACGCCGCCGCGTGCGGCGAGGCGCCGGCGGCGGTGACCGTGAGACCGAGCGCCGCCGATACGGCGGCAGATGCACAGGCGGCAATTCGCAAGCGATGGTTCATGTCGAGCTTCCCCCTTCATTTCGTGCCGGCGTGTCTCGCCGGCCGGGCAGCACGTGCCGAGAGCGAGCGGCAAAACGGCGCACCCGAGTCCCCCCCTTCGGGCGGCCGCCTCCCCTGGACGACCGCGTGCGCCACTCTCCGAGCCGTCCCGGGCGGGCAAGCCCGCTCAGCTCACCAGCGGGACAGTTGTCTCAAATCGTGCTGTGGCCGACTATAAGCTCGACTCCCGAGCGCCGTCAACGCCGGGGACTGCTGGGAGGTGCGGTTCCTCTCGCTGTCGCCGAGGCCGTCGTGTCAGGCCGGCGTCAGGTCGATGACCGGGATCACCCGCGGCGTCTGCCGAGCTCGAAATGGACGAGGGGGGTCGACCCGCTCGTCAACGGGTCAGGGCACGACCGGCGGGTAGCTGAAGGTGGCGCCGGTTGCGAGCTCGACGGTGCTCAGGCTGGCGAACGCGGCCGTGCTGGCGGCGCTCGACCGGTAGCTGATCGGCTCGTTGCCGGCTCCCGTCACCGGCGCCGCCGGGGCCGTGTAGTGGCTGGTCAGGGCATCGCAGCCCAGCGGCACGACGACACTGGCGGGGGGTGTAGCCGCCACCCCGGGCAGCGTGCCGCTGTAGAGGACCGCCGGCCGGCAGAGCCCGGCCGGTCCGGCGCTCGACACCGTGAGCGTGCCGGCGGTCACCTCGCCGACGTAGTCGGGTGAGCCTGCCCATACCTGCACGCACTGCGGCGCTGCCCCGCAAGCGGCGCCGACGTTGGCCACGACCTCGCCGGCGAGGCTGATCCCCCCGGTGAAGTCGACGGTCTCGGGGGTCGTGACCGCCACCGGTGGGCCTGCGTAGGCCGCCGTCGCGATGATGCCGTCGAGGAAGGGCTGGCCCGCAGGCAGCGCTCCGCTGCCTGACGCGCGGCAGTCGCCGGCGGCCACGACCTCACCGCGCCAGCCGTCGGGAGCACCGAGCGCGGAGGGGTCCTGCTGCTCGACGTAGACGTCGCGGAACTCGACGGCGCAGGACCTCTGGCCGTTGACGAGGGTCGTCAGCTGCAGGGTCCCGCCTGACTGGTAGGGGTCGGCCGAGGCGACGGTGAACCTGAGCGAGCCCGCCGCCGGGGAGACCGGCGACGTGCCGGCGCTCACCGCCGCCGTGAGAGTCGCCGTGGCCGATCCGCGGCTCGGGTCTCCGCTCTCGCTCACGGCGAGCGACGCCTCCGGGAGGGTGCTCGTGGACGTGGTGCTCGTGGACGTGGTGCTCGTGGACGTGGGCCCCGACAGGCCTCCCTCGGCGCTGGCGGGAGGCCCGGTCGTGGATGCGGCGGACGCGACGACGACACCGGGGCCAGGGCGCGGTGCCGGCGTCAGCGGGCGCCAGCGCAGCGCGCGGCCCCGTTTCGAGCAGACGAGCCGTCCCGCCGAGAGGTCGAGCCACTGCGAGGGGCACCGCCGGCCGGTACGGAAGCTTGTCACCCGGACGACCCGGAGAGCGACGCCGTCACTCCAACCCTGCACCGTCCGCACCCTCACCTCGTAGCGTCCCGGCCGCAGCGGCGGCACGGCGAGACGCACCTGGGTCCCGGGATGCGATTGAGCGACGGCGCGGCGGCCGACCTGGTCCACGCGCCGGTCCGAGATGAAGCGCACGACGCGTACGGCGTCGAGCTGCAACCCCGATCCGGTGAGGAAGACGGGGAGCCCCGTTGCCGCCGTGGCGGGGGCGACGGCGGCGAGCGCCGGCGCAACGGCACGCGTGCCTCGAATCGCCGTGGAGCCGCTGGCGCCGGCGCCGGCGGCAACCACCGTCGTCGAGGGTGCTCCGATCAGCGCCACCACGGCGAGCACGATGAGCCTCGGGCGCTTTGCTGCCACCGTGCACCTGCCCCTCGAAACCAGAAGAGCCGCCCGCAGGCGGCCCACCCGTCCAGCAACTCCGCAGCCATCTTGATCGCCCGCCGTGGCGACGACCACCTCCATCGGTGGTAGGGGCCACGTCGTTGACGGAGATCAGCCGGGAGATCGGCCGCTGACAGACCGGCTGCTCGCCGCCCGCGTTGGCTCGGTCTCGGAAGCAGGTGCCGGCCGGACGCTGATCGAAGCGGACACGGTCTCGAGGGCACCCCGGCCCGCCGGCCCCGCCACGGCGAGCTCGGCGAGCACGCAGAAGCGGTCACCGCGCACGAGGGTCCGGCGCCACTCGACGGCTCGCTCGCCGATGCGGCCGAGACGCTCGATGGCGAGAGCTGCTCCGCCCGGCTGCAAGCCGAGCAGCTCGGCATCGGGTTCCGGCGGCACGACCGCCCGCAACCGCTCCTCGCCGCCGGTGAGGCGGGCGCCGCTGCGCGCTGCCAGCTCGTCGTAGAGGCCACGCGTCTCGAGCTCGGCGCCGAAGAGGGACACACCGAGCTCGTCCGGCATCCACACCCGGTCGAGAGCGAAGGGCTCACCGTCGGCGAGGCGGACCCGCTCGAGGAAGACGACGGTGGCAGCGGCTCCGAGGCCGAGCTTGCTCTCGGCGGCGGCGTCGCGGCGGCGCTCGAGCGAGCGGACGATGCTGCGCTGCTCGAGCCCGGCGGCCCGCACGGTGTCGAACAAGCTGTAGAAGGCACCGATCGGCTGGAGGATCTCCCGCACCACCCGAGGGCGCCGACCCCGCTCGGCGACGACGGTGCCCTCGGCGCGGAGACGTCGCACCGCCTCGCGGACGGTGTTCCGGCTGACGCCGTAGGACTCCGCCAGCTCGAGCTCGCCGGGGAACGACTCGTCGAGCTCGCCCTTCTCGAGACGCCGTCGCAGGTCGGCGAGCAGCTGCGCCCAGAGTGGGAGGGGGCTCGAGCGGTCGAGCAGAACCACACTGGAATGTTCAGACATTGGTGCTACCTTACTCGTCGTGGGTGTCGAGCGGTCGGCGGGCCGGAGCGAGAGGGTGCGGGTCCCCCAGCCGGCCATCCGCCGCCGCATCCCTTCAGGACGCGGAGCCACCGAGCAGCCGAACGCCGGCGGTGACGGCGAGGCCGAGCTGACGGCGCGCTTCTGGCTCCTGCTGGTCGTCACGGGGGTTGCCACGGGGCTGTTCGGCGACCTGATGATGTACGTCCTGTTCAGCCTGCAGCACATCGGCTTCGCCTACCACCTCGGGTCGTTCGAGGCCGCCGTCGAGCACGTCTCTGCAACGCGGCGGATCGTCGACCTCGCCATCGCCGGGGCCTTCGGCGGTCTCGCCTGGTGGGCGCTGCGACGGGCGACTGCAGGTCAACGGGCGGACGTCGACGACGCCGCCTGGAACGGCACCCCGCTCGGTTTCTGGCGCAGCTTCCTCTCGGGTCTTATCTCCGAGGTCGTCATCGGGCTCGGCGCGTCCCTCGGGCGTGAGAACGCGCCGCGGTTGATGGGCGGCGTGTCCGGGAGCGTCCTCGCCGGCTGGGGGCGGCTCAGCTCCGGCCAGCGCCGCCTCCTCGTCGCCTGCGGGGCAGGGGCAGGACTGGCGGCGGTCTACAACGTCCCGCTTGGCGGTGCCCTCTACAGCGCCGAGATCCTGATGGGCACCCTGGCGCTGCCGACGGTGCTGCCGGCCGTCGCCTGCTCGTCGATCGCCACCGCCACGGCATGGCTCTACCTCCCCGAGCACGCCACCTATGTCGACGTCCCCGCCTACCACTTCACGCTTGCGCTGATGGTCTGGTGCCTGCTCGCCGGGCCGGTGATCGGCCTCGTCGCCGCCGCCTGGGTCCGCCTCGTGGCCTTCGTCTCGCATCATGCGCTGAAGGGCTACCTGCTGCTCGTCGGGCCTCTCGGCGCCTTCGTGCTGCTCGGCCTCGTCGGGGTCCGCTACCCGCAGCTTTTCGGCAACGGGAAGGACCTCGCTCACGACATGTTCGTCGGCAGCGGTGCCAGCCTGAGCGTGCTCGCCGCGCTCTTCGTCTTGAAGCCGATCATGACGGCGCTGTGTCTCGGCAGCGGCGGCTCGGGTGGGCTCTTCACGCCGACCTTCAGCACCGGAGCGGTCCTCGGGGCGTTCCTCGGCTCGGCCTGGTCGCTCGCCTGGACCGGATCGCCGTCGGGCGCCTACGCCCTCGTCGGTGCGGCGGCGATGCTGGCGGCCTCGACGCAGGCGCCGCTCTCGGCGCTGGTGCTCGTCCTCGAGCTGACCCACAGCGGCTTCGCCGTGATGGTGCCGATGATCGCCGCCGCGGTGCTGGCGACCCTTGTCACGCGCGCCGTCGACGGCTACTCGATCTACACCGCCCGGCTGTCCTCGGGGTAGCGCCCACCGCCGAGCTCGTGAGCGCAGCGGGTGGAGGCGACGGGGCCGGCGCGCCGCGCGGGCGACGCGAGATGATCGCGCCATGGCGAGCACCTCCACCTCGAGCACCTCCACCCCGAGCACCTCCACCTCGAGCACCTCCACCTCGAGCGCTGCGTCGTCGGGCGCCGTCACGATCCGAGCAGCCCGACTCGTCGCCCACGGCGAGCCGCTCGTCGTCGAGGAGGTCGAGCTGGCACCGCCCGGTCCCGGCGAGGTCGTGCTCGACGTCGCCTTTGCCGGTGTCAACCCGGTCGATCGCTACCACG
>DAHUZG010000383.1 GCA_027306715.1 Acidimicrobiaceae bacterium | reverse complement strand
GGCGCCGATCGCGCCGGTGCTCGTCGGTGCCGAGGAGCTTTCAGGCTGAGAGGGGTGCCCGAAAGCGCCGATCTGGCGACCTCATTCCGCTGACCCGGCGGCGGTGATGCCGTAGTGTGGTCGGCCATGGGTTTCGGCGATCGCCTGCGCAGGCTGGTCGGCCGGGGCGCGCCGTCGGCAGCCCGCTGCGCTGCCGACTGGCGGCGTCCCGATGGCTACTGGCGCTGCACGCGCCCCGCCGGGCACGGCGGCCGCCATCGAATGCGCTCGGCCCTTCGCCAGGACATCGGCGCCGGGCCCGGGCGCGAGCTGCGTCCGCTGGCGCCAAGGGTGGGCTCTGGCGAGAGCGGCGACGGGGGCGTCGTCGCCGGCTGACCCCGCTCGCCGTCGAGGTCGCCCCGCCGCCTGGTCCCGGTGTCGCCTTTGCTCGCCCCGGGGCGGCCGAGCAGCCCTCGGCGGCTCCGTTGGGGGTGCTCGCCCGTGCGGGGGTAAAGGGCGGGCATGGTAGCAACCGAGCGAGCCAGGTCCTACGCGCCGAGCACCGGTGCCTTCCCGAGCGGTCGGTCACCTGCCTGGCTGGCACCGGACTACGTGGCGGCCCTGCGGGACCACCTCGGGGAGAGCTCCCGGCTGTGGGGCGGACCACACCCCACCTGTCACGTCGAGCCCGGCTACTGGCAGATGCTCAGCAACCTGCGGGCGATCGACTACAACGTCGTCGGTGTCCACGGCGAGGAGGGGTCGCTGATCGGCCGGGCGCTCGAGGAGATCGAGTCGGCCCGGGTTCCGGCGCTCGTGATGGTGGCCGGCCCCGCCCTCGCACGGGTCGGCGAGCTGATCGACGCCGGCTGGACCTGTTTCACCGCCAGCCCGCTGATGGCGCTCGAGCTTCCGGCGCCGGGCTCAGGTCGCGGCGAGCCCGAGGACGCCGCGGTTCGCCGCATTGCCACTCGGGAGCTGGCCGAGCTTCGGGGCGTCGTCACCGAGACCTTCGAGCTCGCCGAGCGGCTCGGCCCGATCTGTGTCCCCGACGAGGTGGCGCTCCCGCCCGGGCGGGCCCGACACCCCGGGAGCCGCGTGCGCTACGACGCCTTCGGGCTGTTCTTGGAGGACGGCCTCGTGTCGGCGGTCCTCACCGCCAGCGTCGGCACCTCGGCCTGCCTGTGGGCGATGGCGACGCCGCCCGGGCGCCAGCGCCAGGGCTACGGGCGCCGGCTGCTCCTGGCGGTGACCGCCCGGCTCGCCGAGGCCGGCAGCGAGCGGGCCGTGCTGCTCTCCTCGGCCGCCGGCCGTCGCCTGTACGGCTCGCTCGGCTTCGTCGTCCACGATCACTGGCAGGTGTGGACCAAAAAGCGGTGGCTTCCCGCCCGCTGATCGCCCGGCCGGCCGAACGCGCTTTGGTGGCGACGTGCGGTGCCCTCTCCCGTCCGACATCATAAGGGCGGCCGCCCGTTCGCCACAGAGCACGGGACGCGGGCGCGAGGAAGTCGACGAGGGAGGAAGACGCGTGTACGACGCGATGCTGGCGGAGACCGTCGAGATCTCCGGCCACGGAGGCGACCAGATCGAGGCCTATCTCGCCCGCCCGATGGCGCCGGGCCCCTTCGGGGGGGTGGTCGTCATCCACCACATGCCGGGCTACGACGCCGAGACGAAGGAGATCACGCGGCGCTTTGCCGCCAACGGCTATGCCGCCATCTGTCCGAACCTCTACAGCCGCGAGGCCCCCGGTGCGAGCCCCGACGACGCGGCGGCGGTCGCACGGGCCGCCGGGGGCGTGCCCGACGAGCGCCTCGTCGGCGACGTCGCCGGGGCGGCGGCGGCGCTTCGGGGGCTCGGGTCCTCGAACGGCCGGGTCGCCACGATCGGCTACTGCTCGGGAGGACGGCAGTCCTTCCTCGCCGCCTGCAACCTCAAGCTGGACGCGGCGGTCGACTGCTACGGCGCCTTCGTCGTGAGCAGCCCGCCGCCCGAGTCCCCGCTCCGATGCGCCCCGCTGCTCGACCAGGCCGAGAGGCTGTCCTGCCCGCTGCTCGGGCTCTTCGGCGCCGAGGACGGCTACCCCGGCCCGGACGAGGTCGCCGAGCTCGACAAGCGGCTCGCAGAGCTCGGCAAGGCGCACGAGTTCCACACCTACGAAGGCGCCGGTCACGCCTTCTTCGCCGTCGACCGGGTGAGCTACCGGCCCGAGGCGGCGAAGGACGGCTGGCAGCGGATCTTCGCCTTCTTCGGCCAGCACCTGGCGAGCTGAGGCGGCGGCGATGTGCACCTACCTCACCGAGCGGCTCGACGTCACCGCCAGCGCCAAGGCGGGCGGCAGATGGCTGAAGATGAGCGAGGCGTCGGTGTATTTCGACCACCCCGTAGACCTTGCGGCTGAGCACTCGTTGAACGTCGACCTGCTGTCGCCGGCGCTCGGGCCGTCCGCCCGCGTCGGGGTCGAGCTCGACGCCGCCTCTGCGCTCGGGCTCGCCCGCGCCATCCTGTCGATGATCGCCGCCGCGCCGCCGGGGCTCGTCGAGGCGGAGGTGGCCGGCGAGGCGGAGCGCCTGCTCGCCGCGGGCGCGCCTTGCGAGGTGGCCGGCCCCGCGATCAGATGTCCCGATGAGCGCACCCAGCGCGTCGTTCTCGGTGACCATGCGCATCGAGGTCGACGACCCCCGCGGGGTCGGAGCGGTGACGATGGCCGTCGGCGATGCCGGCGG
>DAHUZG010000380.1 GCA_027306715.1 Acidimicrobiaceae bacterium | reverse complement strand
CACCGAGGCGCCCGCCGCCAACGCCTCCTCGGCGCGGCGGGCCCGCAGCGGTACCGGCCCGACGTTGGTCAGAGCGATCCGCCAGTCGCCCTCGACGCGCTGCACCGCCACCGCCACGAGCGCCCAGTCAAAGAGCCGATGCCCGTGCTTGAGATAGCGGTGGGGACCATCGGCGATCGGGAACACGATCTCGCGCACGATCTCGCCCTGCTCGAGCACGGTCGAGAAGAGGCCGGTGAAGAACTCGGACGCGGGGACCGTGCGTCTCGTCGTGACGATCTCGGCATCAAGGCCGACGCACAGCGTCGGGTAGTCCCCAGCCGGGTCGGCATGGGCGACGCTGCCGCCGATGGTGCCACGATTGCGTACCTGCGGATCCCCGAGCTGAGCGGCGGTCTCGGCGAGGATCGGCAGCGCGCTGCGCACCTTCTCGTCGTGCTCGAGGCGGGCATGGCGCACCATCGCCCCGACGTGCAGCGCTCCGCCGGAGATCGAGACCCCGCCGAGCTCCCCGAGACCCTCGAGGTCGACCAGCAGCGACGGCCTCGACAGCCGCAGGCGCATCAGCGGCAGCAGGCTGTGGCCTCCGGCGAGCGGGCGCGCCTCGTCGTCGCTCGAGAGCGCCGTCTCCGCCTCGGCGAGCGAGGACGCCCGCAGGTACTCGAAGGGGGCGGGGATCACCGGTCGCTCCCGGAAGCAGTCCCGTGGCGCATCGTGGCGGCCGCGGCGAGCACCGCCTTCACGATGTTGAGGTAGCCCGTGCAGCGACAGAGGTTGCCCTCGATGCCTCGGTGCACCTCCTCCTCGCTCGGGTCCGGGTTCTCGGCCAGCAGCGCCGCCGCGGCCATCAAGAACCCCGGCGTGCAGTAGCCGCATTGGAGGCCGTGGGCGGTGGAGAACGCCTCCTGCAACGGGTGAAGCGCCTCGCCCGCGGCGAGGCCCTCGACAGTCGTCACCTCGTGACCGTCGGCCTGGACCGCCAGCACCGTGCAGGACTTGACCGCCGCCCCGTCGAGGATCACCGTGCAGGCGCCGCACTGGCTGGTGTCGCACCCGACGTGGGTACCGGTGAGGCCGAGCGTCTCGCGCAGGTAGTGCACGAGCAGCAGCCGGGGCTCGACGACCTCGTGGCGCGGCGCCCCGTTCACGGTGGTCGAGAGCTCGACGCTCACGCCTGCACCCCGGCTGCGCCCGCCGTGGCGGCCGCCGCCAGCGCCGCCCAGATCCGATCCGGGGTCGCCGGCATGTCGAGGTGAGCCACCCCGAGCGGGCGCAAGGCGTCGAGCACGGCGTTCATCACCGCCGGCGGCGCCCCGATCGTCGCCCCCTCGCCGACCCCCTTCACCCCGAGCGGGTTGGTCGTGCAGGGAATCTCCTCGAACAGCGAGCGCAGCGGCGGCATCAGCTTCGAGCGTGGCATCCCGTAGTCGCCGAGCGTCCCGCTCGAGAGCTGGCCGGAGTCGCGGTCGTAGGCGGCGTGCTCGAGCAGCGCCTGGCCGAGCCCCTGGGCAAGGCCGCCGTGCACCTGGCCTTCACAGATGAGCGGATTGATGACGATCCCGACGTCGTCGACCACGGTGTAGGCGACGACGGCGACGTCGCCGGTGCCGACATCGACCTCGACCTCGCAGATATGGCAGCCGTTGGGAAAGTTCGGCGGCGTCGTCGACCACGTGCCCGAGCCCTCGAGGCCGACGCCGAAGCTGTCGGTGATCCCCATCGGGAAGTAGAAGGCGCGGGCGACCTCCATCATCGACAGCCCCTGGCGGGTGCCGACGACGCGGAACTGACGGTCGGCGAACTCGACGTCTTCGACCGCCGCCTCGAGCAGCTCGGCCGCCATCGGGCGGGCGCGCTCGATGACAGCGTCAGCGGCGCGACGCAGGGCGCTGCCACCGATCATCGAGCTGCGGGCAGCGACGGTGCCGCGCCCGAACGGCACCATGTCGGTGTCTCCCTGGACGAAGCGGATCTGCTCGAACGGCACACCGAGCCATTCCGAGACGAGCTGGGCGTATGTCGTCTCATGGCCCTGGCCGTGGCTGAAGGTGCCGGCGACGACAGTCACGGTGCCTCCCGGATCGAAGCGAAGCTCCATCCGGTCGTTGAAGACGCCGCCCTGCTCGATGTAGTACGCCACCCCGCGGCCGCGGCGAAGGCCGCGGGCCTCGCTCTCGGCACGGCGCCGGGGGAAGCCCTCCCAGTCGGCCTCGGCGGCGCAGCGCTCGAGCACCCGCGGGAAGTCGCCGCTGTCGTAGCTGAAGTGGGTCGGCGTCTCGTAGGGCAGGTCCTCGGGGCGGATGAGGTTCCGCCGGCGGATCTCGACGGCGTCGAGGCCGAGCGCCTGCGCCGCCTCGTCGAGCAGGCGCTCGGTGACGTAGGCGGCCTCGGGCCGGCCGGCGCCGCGATAGGGGCCGATCGGGCTCGTGTTGGTGAACATCCCCTCGGTGACGACGTGCATCGTCGAGATGTCGTAGGCGCCCGGCAAGAAGCGCGAGGAGAAGATCGACGGCACGAGTCCGGCCGGGGCGATGTAGGCGCCGACAGCGTGGAGGGCGTGGGCGCGGATGGCGAGGATCTTCCCCCTCTCGTCGAGGGCCAGCTCGCCGTCGACGACCTGGTCGCGCCCGCCGGTGTCGCTGAGCAGGCTCTCCGACCGCGTCGCCACCCACTTCACCGGCCGGCCGACGCGCCGCGACGCCCAGCAGACGAGCGCGTCCTCGGGGTAGGAGTCGGCCTTCATGCCGAAGCCGCCACCGACGTCGGGGCCGACCACCCGCAACGACGTCTCGGGGATCTTGAGCAGGCCGGCTACCTGCTGGCGCACGCCGTGAGGATTCTGGGTGCTCGAGTAGAGCATGAAGGTGCCCCGCGCCGGGTCGAACTCGCCAAGGGCGGCGCGCGGCTCGATCGGGTTGGCGGTGAGGCGGGTGTTCTCGAGGCGCAAGGAGACGACGTGCGGCGCCGACTCGAACGCCGCCGCCGTCGCCTCCGCGTCCCCGAATGCGAGCACCCAGGCCCGGTTGCCGTTCGGGCAGTCCTCGTGAACCTGCGGCGCTCCGGGCGTCGCGGCCGACAGCGGGTCGGTGACGTGGCCGAGCGGCTCGTAGTCGACCTCGACGAGCTCGGCGGCGTCGGCGGCGTCGGCGGCGGTCTCGGCGACGACGAAGGCGATCCCCTCTCCGGCGAAGCGGACACGGCCGGTGGCCAGGATCGGCCGGAAGGTGCGATGCCCCGGCGGCGCTCCGAGATCCTCCGGCATCGCTGCTGCGGTGAGCCCGGCGAGCCCGTCGGCGAGCACGTCGTCGCCGGTGAGCACAGCCAGCACGCCCGGCGCCGAGCGGGCCGCGGACACCTCGACGCGCTGCAGGCGGGCGTTCGCCGAGCTCGCCCGCACCACTGCGGCGAAGGCCTCGTGGCGCAGCGAGATGTCGTCGACGTAACGGCCCCGGCCCATCACGAATCGGCGATCCTCGACCCGGCGCACCGGCTGGCCGATGCCGAAGCGCGCTGTGGTCGGATCGAGCGAGGTGCTGGTCACGGCTCGCTACCCTAGGTCACCGACCTCCGCCGGCGCAGGCTGGCAGTGGCCGGCCGCAGTGGCCGGCCGCAGGGGCCGGCCGCGGAGGGCCGGACGGAGCCGCGCCTCAGCGGGCAGGCGCCCAGCTGTCGAAGTGGACGATCGTCTCGACCGGTGGCCGGATGGCCGGGTGGAACTCCCCGCCGGTCGTGTAGGCGACCGGCAGGAGCGCCACCTGGGTGACGTCGTCGGGGATGGCGAGCAGCTCGGCCGCCTCGGTCTCGTGGGCGAGGTGGAACGTCGTCAGCACCGACCCGAGGCCACGCGCGCGCAGCGCCAGCTGGAAGCTCCACACGGCGGGAAAGACCCCGCCGAGCAGCGAGATCGCCATCCTCGGATTGCCGGTCGTGATGCGTCCTTGGACGCAGGGGATGACGTGCACCGGCACCCGGGCGAGGTGCTCGACGAGCCACGAGGCCGACTCGAACACCCGCCGCGCCTGGGCGTCGGTCTCCGGCCCGGGACGCCGCCCCTCGAGGTAGGCGGCCGAGCCGCGGCGGTAGAGCTCGGCGAGGGCGGCCCGTCGCTCGGCGTCGGTGACGACCATCCAGCGCCAGGTCTGGCTGTTCGAAGGTGTCGGCGCCTGCTGGGAGAGGCGGATGCAGTCAAGGAGCACCTCCGGCTCGACGGCGCGCTCGAGATCGAGGCGGCGACGCACGGCGCGGGTGGTGGAGAGGAGACGGTCGGTCTCGGCGAGGTCGAACGGTGCGCTCATGGGCGGCCTCCAGCTCGGTGCCGTCAAGCTAGCCGGTGCGTGAAGCAGCGCCGATGCCACCCTGTCCCTCCGGTACCGGCGCCTCGGAGGCCGGTGCGGGCACCTCGAAGGCGTTGAGCAGCAAGGCGACGAGCCGGTAGTGCCCGACAAGGGTCACGATCTCGACGACGCCCGGCTCACCGAGCTCGCCGACGGCGCGGGCGTAGAGGCCGGCGCTGAGGCCGCCCTCGGCGGCGAGCGCCGTCGCCAGCTCGATCAGCAACGCCTCACGGTCGCTCAGCCCAGCGCCGGCGCCGCTTCGAATCGACTCCACCACCTCGGCCCGGGCGCCGGCGTGCTCGTGCACCGCCCAGCAGAAGTCGGCGCCGGCCTGACGGGCGGTGACGAGGGTCACGAGCTCGCGCTCGGGGCCGGGCAGGCTCGAGGCGAGGCGGAAGTACTCCTCGAGCGCGGCGACCCGCACGGCGAGCTCGGGCTGGCGTGCGAGCACGGCATACGGCCCGTCGACCCGCCCCTCGTGGGTGGCGGCGATCCGCTCGCGGGCGGCGACCCAGGACGGCCCGAGCGCCGAGCCGGCGACCTCGTGGAGACGCCCCACCGCCGGCATCCACCCGGTGCCGGCGCCGGCTGCCGCCTCGCCCGCCGAGCTCCCTGCCTCATCTCCCTGCCTCATCTCACGAGCGGTCCAACGCCTGGGTGAGATCGGCGATCAGGTCGCTCACGTCCTCAAGGCCGACGCTCACGCGGACGAGGCCCTCGGGAAGGCCCGCCTCGGCGCGGGCGGCCGCATCGAGCTGACGGTGGGTGCTCGAGGCGGGATGCGAGACGAGGGTGTGGGCACCGCCGAGGCTGACGGCCAGCCACGCCAGCTCGAGCGAGTCGCAGAAGCGGGCGGCTCCGGCGTCCCCTCCGGCGTGCTCGAGGGCGAGCATTCCGCCGAAGCCGCGCAGCTGTCGCTCTGCGAGATCGCGGTCGGAGTGACCCGGCAGCCCGGGATAGCGAACCGCCGCCAGCCTCGGATGGGGCGACAGTGCCTCGGCGAGCGCAGCCGCCGAGGCGCAATGCCGCTCCATGCGCACCGCCAGCGTGGCAAGCCCGCGCAGGCACAGCCACGCCTCGAACGGCGGCATCGCGCCCCCTTGGTCGAGCGCCAAGCTGCGCAGCCGGGCCGCACGCCCGGCGTCGGTGCAGACGGCGCCGCCGATGAGGTCGCTGTGGCCGCCGATGTACTTCGTCGCTGAGTGGATCACCCAGCCGAAGCCGCTCGCGGCGGGGTTGCAGAGATAGGGGGAGGCCAAGGTGTTGTCGACGACGCTCTCGACGCCGGACTCGGCACAGCACACGGCGAGGCTCTCGAGATCGGCGACGGTGAGCAGCGGGTTGGCGATCGTCTCGACATAGAGGGCCCGTGCGCCCTCGAGCGCCTGCCGGACGGCGTCCTCGTCGGAGATGTCGACAAGTCGCACTTCGATCCCGTAACGGGGCAGCACGTGCACGAACAGCGAGTAGGTGCCCCCGTAGAGGCGGTTGCTGGCGACGATCGAGTCGCCGGAGCGGGCGATCACGGTGGCCACTGCGTGGATCGCCGACATCCCCGAGGAGAACGCCATCGCTGCTGTGGTGCCCTCGAGGTCGGCCATCGCCTGCTCGAACGCATCGACGGTGGGGTTGCCGTAGCCGCGACCGTAGGAATAGCCGGCCTGCTCGTGAGCAAGGATCGCACCGAGCTCGGCGGTCGAGGACGCCCGCCAGGTCGAGGTCTGGTAGACGGGGACGCTCGAGGGCTGCTGCCCGACGCCGATTGGGGCGGCGACGTGGACGGCCCTCGTCGAGAACCCACGCTGCGGCCCGCTCACGGAGCCGAAGGCTACCGGGAACCTGATCCGGGGCCGGGATCGCCGGGCGCCGGCGCGACCGGCCCGGCTCGGCGCGCTGCCGCAAGCTCGGCGAGCAGCGCCATCGCCTGCTCGCGGGAGAGCCCGCTCGGCGCGCCGGGCGCCAGCATCACGATAGAGCGGCGGAGGATCTCGAGCTCGGCGTCACTGAGCTTCACGGACGCCACGCTAGCTGATCGAACGTACGTTCGTGTCTGCTCCGAGGACGCGGTCTCGCGGCGGGCAGCTTTCCGGACGCGGACGTGCCGGGCGCTCCGCGCCCGGCACGTCGTCTGCGCAGGAGGGGGCTGCGCAGGACCCGACACGACGAGCGGAGGGGGTGGCCGGTCGCCGTGCAGCGGGGGAGCTGTTATTTCGGGATCGCCCCGATCGTCACCGCCACGGAGTGGGCGGCGCC
>DAHUZG010000375.1 GCA_027306715.1 Acidimicrobiaceae bacterium | reverse complement strand
CGCCCTCGACGGCGATCGAGACTCCGACGCCACGGTGGCGCCCGGCGGCGCGCTCGGCGGCTGCCAGCTCGCGCTGGCGCTCGTAGTCGATCGCCACGAGGACCTTGTCGAGCAGCGCCGGGTAGTCGCCGCTGTCGTAGACCATCGGGCTGCCGTCCCGGAAGCGCAGCCCGACGCTGTAGGGGAACTCGTCGGGGCCGATCAGGTTCCGCCGGCGCACCTCGACAGGGTCGATGCCGGTGACCTCGGCGACCCGGTCCATCATCTGCTCCATCACGAACACGCCCTGGGGCCGGCCGGCGGCGCGCACCGGAGCGCCGGGCGGCTTGTTCGTGTACACCGCACGGAACTCGATGTGGACGTTCGGCACATGGTAAGGGCCCGGGATCGTCGGCCCGCAGTTGAGCGGCACCGTGAGCTGCACCTCGAAGGCCCCGGCGTCGCTCGAGAAGGCGTCGTAAAGGGCCGTCAGCCGGCCCTCGGCGTCGAACCCGACCGTCACCTCGTGCTCCATCGGGTGCTCGGCCCCGCAGGCGACGAAGTGCTCCCAGCGGTCCTCGACGTACTTCACCGGCCGGCCAAGCCGGCGCGCCAGCCAGGCGACGAGCACCTCCTCGGGGTAGCGGACGGTCTTCGGCCCGAAGCCGCCGCCGACGTCGGGCGGGGCGATGACACGCACGGCCGCCAGCGGCACCCCGAGGCAGTAGGCGATGTGCGAGCGGATCTGGTGCGGGACCTGGGTCGAGTCCCACACCTGGTAGGTGCCGAGCAGCTCGTCGTAGCGGGCGAGGACCGCCCGTCCCTCCATCGAGTGGCCGCCGCCACGCACCATCTCGAAGCGCTCGGAGACGACGTGGGCCGAGCTCCGAAGCGCCGCCTCGACGTCGCCGAGGTCCTGCACGACGTGGGCGGCGACGTTCCCGGGGGCGATGTCGTGGATGTCGGGACCGCCTGCGAGCGCCCGCGCCATCGTCCCGTAGCCCTCGAGCGGCTCGTACTCGACGACGACGGCGTCGACGGCGTCCTCGGCGAGGTAGCGGTCCTCGGCGACGACGACGGCGACCGCCTCGCCGACGTAGCGCACCTTGTCGACGGGCAGGACACGCTGGCGGGCGACCCTGGAGGAGCTGTGCGGCGGGACCACCGGCCAGGGGGCGTTGATCTCGGCGACGTCTGCGGCGGTGAAGGCGGCGACGACGCCCGGCAGTCGCAGCGCCTCGGAGACGTCGACCGAGACGAGGCGGGCGTGCGGCTGGGTCGAGCGGACGACCCCGAGGTGCAGCGCCTCGAGCGGGAGGTCGTCGACGTAGCGGCCCTTCCCCTTGAGAAGGTGGTCGTCCTCCCGCCTGAGCAGCGGCTCGCCGATCATCGCCCCGCCCCCCCGGCCGTGCTCCCGTCGGCGTCAGGCGCCCCGGGCGGCCCGCCGGCGCCGCCGGCGAGCTCGAGCACGGCGTCGATCATCTGCTGGTAGCCGGTGCAGCGACAGAGATGGCCCTGAAGGGTGTCGCGCACGAGTGCCTCGCTCGGCGCGGGGTCCTCCCGCAGCAGCGCCGTCAGCGACATGAGGATCCCGCCGGTGCAGAAGCCGCACTGCAGGCCGTGGTGGCGGTGGAAGGCGTCCTGGAGCGGGTCGAGCGAGCCGTCGGCGGCGGCGAGCGACTCCACCGTCTCGACGCGGCAGCCGTCGGCCTGCACGGCGAGCATCAGGCACGAGCGCACCGGCTCGCCGTCGAGCAGCACCGTGCAGGCGCCGCAGACGCCGTGCTCGCAGCCGGCACGCGTACCGTGGGCGCCGGCCTGGCGCAAGGCGTCGGTGAGCAGCATCCGTGGAGCCACCTCGAGACGCACGCCGGACCCGTTCAACTCGAACGTCGTCTCGAGCCGCTCGGCAGCGGGCTCGGCGTGCTGCGCCGCGGGGTCGTCTCGAGGCGTCGTCGAGGTGCTCTCAGCGCCCATGGCGGCTCCCGTTCTCTCGACCGGCGGCGTCGTCGCCGAGGCGTGCGGCGAGATCGGCGCCGGCCTGCTCTGCGGCACGGCGGGCAAGGGTGCCGGCGACACGGACGAGGTACTCGCGGCTCGCTGCCTGCTGGGGGGTCGGGTCGACCCCGCTGCGAACGGCGGCCTCGAGCGCCTCGAGGCTGGCGGGGGTCACGCCCCCTTCGAGGAGGGGCCGCTCGGCGGCCTCGACGCGAAGCGGCGTCGGACCGGCGCCGATCAGCACGACGCGGGCCTCGGCGAGCGAGCCGTCACCGGCCGGCGCGGCGCTCAGGCGAACCATCGCACCGGCGAGGGCGAAGTCGCCCCTCCGGGCCGCCACCTCGGCGAAGCCGCAGCCTTCGCGGCCCGCCGGCACGGGGATCCGCACGCCGGTGATGACCTCGTCGTCCTCGAGCGTGGTGGTGAGGTGGTGGACGAAGAGGTCCCGAGCGGCAATGACACGCTCCCCGCGGCTGCTGGCGACGAGCACCTCGCCGTCGAGGGCGAGCAGCGCCCCGGGCAGCTCGGCGGCGCTGTCGGCGTGGGCGATCGAGCCGCCGAGCGTGCCGCGCGTGCGGATCTGGGGGTGGCCGATCCACGGCCCGACGAGCGAGAGCAGCCGGCAGCGCCGCTCGAAGCCGGGCTCTGTCAGCCTGCGGTGGCGCGTCAGGGCGCCGAGGACGAGCCGCTGCCCGCCTTCTCGGGCGTCGTCGAGGGCTTGCTCATAGTCGAGGGCGGCGACCCGGTTGACGTCGATGACGTGGGCCGGGCGCGAGAGGCGGAAGTTCATGAGCGGCAGCAGGCTCTGGCCGCCGGCGAGCAGCTTGGCGTCGGCTCCGTGCACGGCCAGCAGCTCGAGCACCTCGTCGAGCCCGCTCGGGCGATGGTAGGCAAAAGGTGCGGGCTTCATGCCGGCCGGCGGCCGCCTCTCTGTGCAAGGACCGGCTGCCCGGCCGGGCTCATGTTTGTAGCAGCTGCGGCTGGCGGCGCTACGCCGCCGGGCTACGGCGGCGCGCCGTTGCGCGAGCGAGTGCGCAAGAGCGCGTGCGCAAAGCGCAGCGCAGCGCCCCGGTCAGCAGTGAAGCGGCCCACCCTTCTGGCATGTCGTCCAGTGCCCGTTCGCCTTCGTCTCGAGCAGGCCGATCGGCACGTTGTAGTTGTCCTGGGTCCCGGTCGCCGAGTACCTGAGCTGCTGGATCCCGCCGATGACGTGGCTGTGCAGGTAGCCCTCGGCCGTCGAGAGCGAGGGCTTGGCGCCGACGTCGGCGAGCAGCTGGGCGGCGGAGTTGATCAGCCCGGCGCCGAAGACGGTGTCGGTGTTGGTGTCGAGATGCTGGCCCGTGACGCGCTTGTACGCCGCCTCGAAGGCCTGTGCCGCCTTGGCGGCGCGCCCGCTCAGAGTGCTCGGGAAGACGAACAGCGAGGGCGGCGCCCCGTAGATCTGGCCCGGGATGCTCGAGCGGGCGGCGGCGAGGAAGATGTTCTCGACGTTGCCGGCCTCGATGCCGACCGGGATGTTGTCGAGCCCGAGCGCCTTGATGCTCGAGAGGATGATGATCCCGTTGGCGCCGACGCCCCCGTCGAAGATCATCCCGACGTGATCGGCCTCGAGCTGCTCGACCTGGACGGTGGCCGACGTCGAGCCGTCGGCCATCTGCTCGACGTCGACGGTCATCCCGAGGGGGGCGGCGGCGGCCTGCAGCGCCTTGGTGATGCCGATCCCGGAGGCGTCGTCGGTGACGACGGCGCCGACGGTGGTGATCCCCTGCTTCTTTCCGGGGGCGAGGAAGGCAGTGACGTAGGTGGCGAGCGGCGGGACGAGCTGGAAGAGGTTCGAGCCCGAAGCCGGGTTCTCGATCGGCGTCTGGGTGAAGGCGACCTTGCCCTCGGACTGCAGGATCGGCAGGGCGGCGGCGATCTCGCCGGGGACGACGCTCAAGAGCACGTCGCCGACGTTGGTCATCTTCTCGGCGCAGGTCTGGGCACCGGTGACCGAGGAGGCGGCGTCGCAGGTGCTCACCGAGACCTTGTGGCCGTCGAGGCCACCGCGGGCGTTCATCACCTTCACCCAGGCGGCGATCCCGTTGTCGTTGTCGACCGAGCCCTGCGAGCCGTTGTTCCCCGTCAGGTCCACGATGTTGCCGACGACGAGCGCCTGCTTGGTCGGCGCCTTCCTCTTCGTCGGGCGCGCCGCGGCGAAGGCCGATCCGGCGGCGGCGACGCTGACGGCGAGCACAGCCGCAGCGGCGCCCGTCCCCACCTGGAGCAGCCTGCTCCGGCGCACCGTGGCACGGCGGATCGTCGTCGGCTTCGTCATTGCCTCTCCCCCTTGTCGTTGGAACTGCCCCGTCCGGCCGCCGGGGCACGCGGCGGGACGACGGGCACGAGCAGGTGCGAGTCGTGCCCGCCTCCGGTAGCGATGCGGTGGTGGCTGGCGGGGTGGTTCACCGTCTCGTCGTGGCGGTAGCGGTTCGGCCATCGCTCGGGGGCGATCCCGACGATCCGGTCGAGCGGGATCTCGGTCCCGCGCACCTGGAGCCTGACGGCCTCGCCGGCGTGGAACAGCGTCGCCGAGGGGAGGATCTCGATCTCCACCGGGACGAGCTCGCCGGGGCTCACCGGGAGCAGCTCGGTGTGGGCGTGCCAGGGCTGGTAGGGCGTCGAGCGGGCCTCGTCGAGCTGGCGGTGCGAGACGCGCAGCCACCCGGTCGAGACACGACCGCTCTCTACGTGGTTGAAGTCGGGGAAGTGGACCTCGCGGCCGTGGTGGTCGAGCTTGTGGATGCCGACGAAGAGATCGAGGTCGTCACCGGCATCGGTGCAGACCCAGAGGCGCAGCTTCATGTAGCCGGTGAGCTCGG
This sequence comes from Acidimicrobiaceae bacterium, assembly GCA_027306715.1. Lineage (GTDB taxonomy): Bacteria > Actinomycetota > Acidimicrobiia > Acidimicrobiales > Bog-793 > DAHUZG01. Next base: position 15,604 of record DAHUZG010000375.1, on the reverse strand, counting down.
TCGGCTCGCCGAAGACGTGGGTGAACGAGACGCCGCCCTCGGGTCGCCCCTCGGCCGTCGCCTCGTAGCTCGCCTCGCCGGCCACGGCGGGCGGCTCGTCGCGCAACGTCATCGTCGTGGCGTCGAGGTAGAGCGGGACGTACTCGGTGCGGGCGATCGGCCACTCGTCCTCGAAGCGGGTCAGGCCCTCGTAGAACGACTCGCGCACCTCGATGCGGACCCGGGGCGTGCGCTCGAAGCCGTTGTCGTCGCCCTTCAAGAAGTGGTCGAGGAAGCGACGCTGGCGCTCGACGCGCTCGCGTGAGTAGTAGGTCTCCCACTCCTTGCGCCCGTGGATCTCGATCCACTTCTCGGGCGAGGAGCTCTGGCGGAAGCCCTCGATCGTGCCGCGGGTGTGCACGCCCATCGTCGCCCAGCTGGCGCCGACGTACATCGGCGTCGTGATCGCCGAGAGGTCGCCGCTGCGGTCCTCCCAGTAGTCGTCCCAGAGCGGGTGTGCGGCCATCGCCTCGACGATGTTCTCGACCGTCGAGCCCGGCGTGAGCCCGCGGCCCGAGAGCGTCCCGAGGATGAATCGACCGAAGCGCGTCTCGGGAATGCCGCCGTGGAAGCGCAGGTCCCGGTAGGCGTCGCTGCGACCCTCCCAGGGGATCATCGCCTTCAGGTGCGGCGGGGCGAGCTGGGCGACCCGCCACTGGTTGGTCGCCAGCTGCGAGACGCCGTTGGTGGCGATGGCGCCGCTGCTCCAGGGCTGGGTGGCGAGGAACTCGATGGCGTCGTAGTAGTCCCGCGCCTCTGACGAGGTGCCGATCTCGACGTGCCCGACCGAGCCTGAGGTGCCGCGCAGGGCGAGCTTGACGACGGCATAGCCGTGGGGCACCCAGTAGCCGGGGTCAGGGGCCTCCCAGGCGCAGAACGGCGAGCACTCGTAGGAGCCGAGCATCGTCCCGAGGGTCTTGCCGGCAAAGGCGACGTGGACCGAGTCCTTGCCGTAGACGTCGGCGGAGATGACCGTGGCGTGCTCGAGCTCGTCGTCGGGCCGGAACACGTTCGCGTACAGCACGGTGCCGTCGCGGAGAGGGACCTCGACGTCCTTCTCCATGATCATCGGCTGCAGGCCGAGCTGGGCGGACCGGACGACGATCCGGTTGAGCCCCGGGACGACCTCGGAGGGGTCGGTCGGGACGAGCTCGTCGGTGGCAGTCATCTCGCTCGCTCCCCCCAAGCCACGCCGGCCGCCGATAGATCGTTGCACAGCGTGTGATGCCATGATGATGCGGCAGGACGATCGTAACCAGCGCCTGACCCCGCCATCCACTGCAGCATCTGCATACCGCAGGTGCCTTTGCGCATACCCCGGCTCAACTCGGCCACGCTCAAGAGCCGAGCCCGAGGAGGCGTGCGGCACGGTCGCCCTGCACCTCGGCCAGCTCGTGCGCGGGAAGGCCGAGGCGGCCGAGGCGCGCCAGGCGCTCGGCGTACTCCGACTCGTTGGCGTAGGGGAAGTCCGTGCCGTAGACGAGGCGCTCGGTGCCGAGCGCCTCGCAGGCACAGGCGACGACCTCGGGCTGGTCGTTCAAGGTGTCGAAGTAGAGCCGCTGCAGCTCGCCGAGCAGCTGCGGCGCCGCCCGCTTCAGCCGGGCGACGAGCATCGGTGCCATCCCGCCGAGGTGGGGGATGATGATCTTCATGCTCGGAAAGCGCGACGGCACCTGCGCCTCGGCGAGCTGCACGGCGGCGAGGGTGTCCTCGAGGTAGAAGCCGACGACGACCTCGAGCCGGCCACGCCGGTCGAAGGCCTCCGAGAGCAGCCCGCCGCCGCAGGGGTGGACGAAGATCGTCGAGCGGCGCCGGTCGAGCTCGGCGTAGAGCGGGTCGAACAGCGGGTCCGAGAGCTGGTGACCGGCGATGCTGCAACCGAGCGTCACCCCGACCATGCCGAGATCGTCGAGGCAGCGCCGCAGCTCGGCCATCGACTCGTCGAGGTGCGGCAGCGGCAGGGCCGCGAAGGCGGCGAAGCGCGTCGGGTGCGCGGCGACGACCTCGGCGTAGCGGTCGTTGGCGAGCCGCGCCGCCTCGACCGCGTCCCCGGGGTCCGGGAGGTAGGGCTGGGTGGCCGAGATCGAGAGCACCTGGGTGTCGACACCGATCCGGTCCATGAGCGCCAGGCGCTGGTCGATGTCGAGCACGGCGAGGGGAGCGACCGGGAGGTGGGGGACGCCGGTCGCCCCGATCAGCTCGAGGTAGTCCGAGGGGTAGTAGTGGGCATGGACGTCGACGATCACAGCGGCGCAGCTCCTTTTGCCGGGAGGGGGCTCGGGTTCGGGGGGCTCGGGTTCGGGGGGCTCGGGGTCGGGGGGCTCGGGGTCACGGCGCAGGCGCCGGCCGGGCGGCGAGCACGCCGGCGAGCAGCGACGAGGCGAGCTCGGCGGCGGCGCGGTCGTCGAGGGTGCGGGCGGCGCGCAAATAGCGCTTGACGGCGCGGCTCGCCAGCGGCGCCGCCCGGAGGGGCGCCAGCAGCTCCTCCAGTGCCGCCGCCAGCCCCTCGGGCGGGGCGACGGCGGTGACGATGCCGAGCGCCGCGGCCCTCTCGGCACCGATCTCGGCCGAGGAGAGCACGAGATCGACGAGCGCCTTCGGCGCCACCACCCGCCGCAGCACCGACAGCGCCAGCGTCGGCGGGATGCCGTGGCGCAGCTCGGGCAGGCAGAAGCGGGCCTGGTCGGAGGCGAGGGTGAGGTCGCAGGCTGCGGCGAGCGCGCAACCGAGTCCGAACGCACGGCCGGCGACGACCGCGATCACCGGCGCACGGACAGCGTCGAGGGCGGCGAGCAGGTGCAGCACGGGGGCGGCGTTGCGCTGCTCGAGCCCGCCCGGGCCGTCGGGACCGGCGTGCTCGGCCTCGGGCGGCAGGGCGCGGCCGGCGCAGAAGTCGGCGCCCTCGCCGGCGACGACGATCGCCGCCCGGCCGGCGACGTCGGCGGCCGAGAGCTCGCCGGCGAGACGGGCGAGGTCGTCGTTGCTCACCCGGCCGGCCGCCGGGAGGCGGACGGCGGCCACCCCCTCCGGCAGCTCGAGCGGGCCGGCAGGCAGCGCCAGCTCACTCGCCATGGCGACCACCGACCTCGTAGCCCGCGGCGGCCCAGAAGGCCTGCGCCGCCCGGTGCATCGGCACGTCGAAGGGGGCAGCCGCGGTGTCGGCGCACATCTCCGCCAGCTCGATCGGCTCGCCCGACTGGGTCGTGATCCGGTCGGAGCGCTCGACGAGCGCGGCGCAGAGCGCCTCGACGAGCTCGTCGGGGGCGTCGTCGCGGCAGTAGATCGGGAAGCCGGAGAAGTCGATCGTCGCCACGTCGGCGCGAAGGCCCGGGTAGCGCTCGGCTGGGAGCGAGGCCCGCCGGTAGCCCCACGACACCAGCCGCTCGAGAGCCGGGGCCGACAGCGCCAGCACCCGCATCCCGGCCGCCAGGGCGTCGTCGGTCCAGGTCGCCGAACCCTCGTCGATGATGCAGTCGATCTCACCTCGCGCCGCCTTGGCGATGCGGTCGCCCCGCGCCGGCAGCCCGGGGTCGAAGCTCACCGAGCCGCCCCACGCCTCGACGTCGGCGAGGGAGAGCCCCGAGGCGGCGAGCACGTGGTCGGTGACGAGGTGGACGCTGTTGCGCGGCTCGCCGCGCACCGAGACACGCAACGGGTAGCGCTCCGCGGCCGCCTGCTCGAGGCTCGTCAGCCCCGTCGACTCGCTCACCGCCACGACGAGCTCGTCGCCGGAGGGGACGACCGTGACGACGGCGACAGGGGCGTGGCCGCGAAACGGCGGCACCCCGCGCCGGGCGAGGGTGAGCAACGCCGAGGGGTTGGCCAGGGCGACGGTCACCTCACCACGGCAGACGGCCTCGACGCCGTAGGCGGTGTCGTCGGAGGACAAGCTGAGCGCGGCGGCGGCATCGCCGGGATAGCGCAGCTCGAGCAGCAGCTGGTTCGGCTGGCGGCGCTCACCGACGAGTGCCGAGGCGACCTCTAAGAGCAACCTCGTGCGCGCCACCGGGGGCGCCACCTTGGACACTCGACCCATCACTCCTCCTCATCTGCCGGCTGCCCGGCCTCGCCTTCGAGCTGCCCGGCCCCGCCTTCGAGCTGGCGGGCTCCGCTCTCGTGCTCGCCGACGAGCCGGCCCATTCTCAAAGTGATCCGCCGCCCAACCAGCGGCAGCGTCTGCTCGGGCTCGGCGACGACGATCGACATCGACCCGGCGAGCGCCGACAGCCGCTCGGCGATCATCTCGGCGGCAGCAGGGGCGATGCCCTGCATCGGCTCGTCGAGCAGGAGCAGGCTCGGGGCGCACATGAGCGCCCGGGCGATCGCCAGCATCTGCTGCTCGCCACCTGAGAGCGTGCCGGCGATCTGGCGCTGGCGCTCGCCAAGCACGGGGAACATCTCGAGCAGCTGATCGCGCCGCTCGAGGTGGACGCGATCGGCACGGCTGCGGCCGCGGGCGAACACCGTGACGTCGAGGTTGGCGCGCACCGAGATGGACGAGAAGACCTGGCGGCCCTCGGGGACCAGCGAGATCCCGAGCGGGACCCGCTTGAAGGCCGGCATCCGCTCGAGTCTCCGGCCGCGGTAGCTGATCTGCCCGGACTGCAGCCGCAGCGAGCCGGCGATAGCCGTGAGCAGGGTCGACTTGCCTGCCCCGTTGGGGCCGACGACGGCCAGCACCCCGCCCGGCGCCAGCTCGAAGTCGATCCCGTGCAGCACCGTCAGCGGGCCGTAGCCGGCTTTGAGCCCCGACACCACGAGCCCCGCTGCCGCCGCCGACGCGGGCCCTGTCGCCTCGGGCACGCTCACGGCCGTGCCCCTTTCCGCATGCTCGCCAGTGCCGGTGGCGGCGCCAGCGGGCTCACCCGACCGAGCTCCATCGAGAAGACGCTGTCGGCGATGCTCTCGACGAAGTCGATGTTGTGGTCGACGACGAGCACCGCAGCCCCTGCTCCCGCAGCGGCACGGATCACGGCAGCCACCTTGGCGATGTCGGAGGAGTCGAGGCCGACCCCCGGCTCGTCGAGGATCAGCACCGTCGGCCGTGCGACGAGCGCCCTCGCGAGCTCGACCTGCTTGCGATGGCCGCCGGAGAGCGTGCCGGCGAGCTGGCCGGCGATCGAGCCGAGCCCGAGCAGCTCGAGCGCCTCGAAGCTCGCCGCCCGGCGGTCGTGCCCGCCGGCGCCGCCGTGACGGCGGCGGGCGGCCCCGGAGAACTCGGCGCCGAGGATCACGTTCTCGAGCACGTCGACGTCGTCGATCAGCCGAGGCGACTGGAAGGAACGGCTGAGGCCAAGATGGGCGCGCCGCTCCGGCGGCAGCCGGTCGATCGGAGCACCGCCGAGGCGGACGGCTCCGGCGTCGGCGAGCTCGAAGCCCGAGACGATGTTCAACAGCGTCGACTTGCCGGCGCCGTTGTGACCGATGAGCGCCGTCACCGAGCCGGCGGGAACCACCATGCTGACGTCGTCGACGGCGATGACGCCTCCGAAGGCCCGCCGCACGCCGTCGATCTCGAGCGTCGCCGCCTCGGGGTCACCCGGGCCGCCAGTGAGGGGTCCGGCGGGAGTCGCCTCAGCGGCGGCACGGGCGCCGGGGGTGCCAGGGGGAGCGCCGGCGGCGGCGGGAAGCGCCTCCGCGCGGCCGCGCCTCGGCCGGCCGCGTGAAGGCAGGCCCCAGAGCAGGCGCCAGCCGAGCTTGACGAGCCCGACCAGCCCGTCGCTGAATATCATCACGACGGCCAGGAAGACAGCGCCGTAGATGAGCAGCTCGACGGTGGCGAACCCGCTCAGCAACGACTGCAGCCAGATGAGCACCGAAGCACCCACCACGCCACCGAGCTCGGAGGTCATGCCGCCGACCACGGCGATGCCGATCAGCTGCACGGACTGCGTGACCCCGGCGTTGTCGGGGACGACGACGCGCTGCAAGGCGAACAGCAGGCCGCCGCCGAAGGCGAGCACCCCCGCGGCGGCGGCGAACATCTGCACCTTCATCCAGAGCACCGGTATTCCGAGGCCGCTCGCCGCGAGCTCGTCCTGGCGAAGCAGGGCGTAGGCGCCGTAGCGCCGTCCCCGGGTCATCAGCCGGACGAGGCCGAGCACGAGCGCGAGGGCGACGAGAGCGGTGACGTACCAGGCGACGGGCGCGGCGACAGAGAAGAGCCCGAACCCGAGCGATCCTCCGCCGGGCAGCCCCGAAGCACCGCCGGTGACGTTCGGCAGGGCGGCGATCACCCCGGCCAGGGCGATGGCAAGCCCGAGGCTGGCGACGGCGAAGTAGAAGCGCGGCAAGCGGACGAGGAGCAGGCCGAGCGGCACCGCCACCGCGACGCTGGCGACCGCCGAGAGCAGGATCGCCGGGACGATCGGGATCGAGCTGTAGTGGGTGGTGAGGGCGGCGCCGTAGCCGCCGATGCCGAAGAAGAAGGCGGCGCCGAGCGTCAGCAGGCCCGCCTGGCCGAGCATCATGCTCACACCGGTGGCGGCGATGCCGGTGAAGATCGCCGTCGCCGCCACCTCGGTGCCCCACGACGGGATGCCGAACCAGGGACTGGCGACCAGGGCCGCGAACAGCGCCAGGGCGATCGCCCGGCGAGGGCCGGGCGCCCTGCCGAGGCTTCCGGTCCTCGCCGTGTCATTACCGCCGGTGCCGCTGCGGCCGGTGCCGCCGGCGCCGGTGTCGCTGCCGGCGCGGCGGGCGCTCGTGGGCGCGACCTTGCCGGGGGCTCTAGGCGCGCGCAGCGCCACCGAAGCGGACCTCCCGGCCGAGGTAGGCGACGACGGCAACGAGCAGCACGCCCAGCACGAGCGGCTCCGCCATCAAGGCGTTGACGTAGGTCCCGAAGAACGCCTCCGCCAGCCCGATCGCCATCCCCGCGACCCAGGTCACGCCGATGTGGCGCATGCTGCCGACGGCGGCGGCGATGTAGCCCGAGAGCGTGAGGGTCAACCCGACCGAGTAGGTGATCGGGTTGAGCGGCACGATCAGCTCGGCGGCGATCGCCCCGAGAAGCCCGGCGACGGCGAACGAGCCGAGCCGCAGCCGCCCGACGTTGATCCCGACGAGCTCGGCGGTGGTCGGGCGCTCGGCAAGGGCGCTCAGCGCCTGGCCGACCAAGGTGCGCGAGAGCACGAGGCTGAGCCCGATCGCCAGGGCGAGGCTGACCCCGATGGCAAGGACGGCCTGCTGCTCGATCACCGCCCCGGCGATTCGCAGCGGCAGGCCGCCGAGCATCGCCGGGACCGTGTAGTCGTTCGGGCCGAGGAGCCAGAACGCCAGGCCCTCGACGAAGATCGCCACGCCGGCGGTGAGGATGACGATCCGGCTGATCGGGCCGCCCAGCCGTGGCCGCAGGACGAAGCGCTCGAGAACGCCGGATCCGACGATCGCGAGAGCGAGGCCGGCCGGGGCGGCAACCAGCGCCGGCAGGCCCCAGCCGACCATCTTGGCGTTGAGCATCGCCGAAGCCATGTAGCTCTCGCCCTGGGCGAGGTTGACGACGCGCGAGCAGCGGTAGCAGAAGACGAGCGCCATCCCCACGAGCGCGAACTCGACGCCCGAGGTGAGCCCCGAGAAGACGCTCTGGACCGCCAGGGTCATGCAGGCTGCGCCGGCAACGGTGGCACGACCGGCACGAGCAGGTGGGAGTCGTACCGCCCCCCGGTGTGGATCGTGTGCCGGCCCTGGTTGACGGTCTCGCGGTGCTCGTAGCGCTTGGCCCACTGCTCGGGCGGCACGCCCATCACCGGGTCGAGGGGGATCTCGGTGCCGCGCACCTGGACCATCACCGACTCCCCGGCGCGGAACAGCGTGCTCGAGGGAAGGATCTCGACCTCGACCGGGACGACCTCGCCGGGGCGGACCTCGAGAAGCCGCTCGTGCTTCAGCCACGGCTGGTACGGCGTCGAGCGACGCTCGTCGAGCTCGCGGTGCGAGACGCGCAGCCAGCCGGTGGCGACGCGGCCGTTCTCGAGGTGGTTGAAGTCGGCGAAGTAGACCTCGTCGCCGCGCCGGTCGAGCTTGTGCACGCCGACGAAGAGGTCGAGGTCGTTGCCGGCGTCGGTCGAGACCCAGAGCTTCAGCTTCATGTGGCCGGTGAGCTCGGTGTCGTTGTCGAAGACGTGGCGGAAGGTGGCGCCACCGGCGCTCACGCGCTCGGCGAGGGACTCGTAGGAGACCTCTTCCTCCCCGCTCACCGGCTCGCTCTCCATCGTCGACCGGGCGGCGTCGAGGTAGAGCGGGACGTACTCGGTGCGGGCGATCGGCCATTCGTTCTCGTAGCGGAACAGCCCGTCGTAGAAGCGCTCACGGACCTCGATGCGCACCGGCGGCGTCTGCTCGAAGTCGTTCTCCGCACCCTTGAGGAAGTGGTCGAGGAAGCGGCGGACGCGCTCGCTCGACTCCCGCCCGTAATAGGTCTCCCACTCCTTGCGACCGTGGACCTCGAGCCACTTCTGGCTCGAGGTGGCCTCTTTCCAGCCGCCGATCGTCCCCCGCGTGTGGGTGCCCTGGGTGGCAAAGCCGGCGCCGACGTACATCGGCACGGTGATCCTCGAGAGGTCGCCGCGGCGCTCCTCCCAGACCTCGTCCCAGAGCGGGTGCTGCTCGATCAGCTGCTTCAGGTCCTCGACCGTCGACCCGGGAGTGAGGCCGCGGTGCGGGAGGGTCGAGACGACGAAACGGGAGAACGCCGTCTCGGGGATGCCGCCGTGGAACATGAACTCCCGGTAGAGGTCGCTCGCCCCCTCCCAGGGGACCATCGCCTTCAGGTGCGGCGGGTTGAGCTGGGCCACCTTCCACTGGGTCATCGCCAGGTAGGAGACCCCGGTGGTCGCCACGTTCCCGTTGCTCCAGGGCTGCACCCCGGCCCACTCGATGGCGTCGCAGTAGTCCTCCGCCTCCTGTGCCTGCATCCAGGCGATGTGGCCGAGCGAGCCGGACGTTCCGCGGAGGGCGAGCTTGATGACGACGTAGCCGTTCGGCACCCAGTAGCCGGGGTCGGGAGCCTCCCAGGCGGTGAAGTCCGAGGTCGGGCAGGCGCCGAGCATCTGCCCGAGCGTGCGGGCGGCGAAGTCGTTGTGGTTCGAGTCCTTGCCGTAGACGTCGGCCGAGATGAGGACCGGGTAGCCGGCGGAGTCCTCGGGGCGGAAGATGTTCGCGTACAGGATCGTCCCGTCACGGACGGGGATCTCCACCCCTTTCTCCATGATCATCGGCTGCAGGCCGTAGCAGGCGGTGCGCACGGCGATGTGGTTGAGGCCCTCGGAGACCTCAGAAGGGTGCTGGGGTGCCTTCTCTTCGCTCGACGCCATGGTCGGCTCCCTTCGTCGGCGCGCCGGGCCGGCGCGGGCCAGCGGCAACCGGGTGCGAGCCCCACTGCGAGCCGCCGCCCCGTCGACGACCGAGCCGGCGCCCCCCGCTGCCACGCGAGATGGTACGAAGGGCCCCCGCCGGCTGCTACTGCCCGATCCGCATATGGGGAGTGACGAGATGGATCGGTGGTGATGGCGTGACGGGGCTCTGCCCGGCGGCGGGGGCGGGGCCTAGGAGCCGGCGGCGGCGCGGCGGGCGGCAGCCTGCTCGACAAGGGTCCGGCTGAGGCGCTCCCTCACGGCGTCGGCCTGCTCGGGGGTCCAGCTGCGGAAGCCCTCGCCGGTTCGCATGCCGATCTTGCCCTCGGCGACGAGCCGGCGCAGCAGCGCGCTCGGCTCGGCGCTGCGGTCGAGTGCCGGGATGATCGTCTCGTGGATGGCGAGGGTCAGGTCGAGCCCGACGAGGTCCGACTGCTCGAGCGGGCCGAGGACCCCGAGGCGGGCGCCGAAGCCGTCCTTGACCACGGTGTCCACGGTCTCGGCGTCGCAGATGCCGGCCTCGACGATGGCGATCGCCTCGCGCTTCAGGGCGTGCTGGAGGCGGTTGCCGATGAAGCCGGGGACGTCGCGGCGCACGTGCACCGGCGACTTGCCGACCGCCGCCATCAGCTCCATCGTGCGGGCGACGGTCTCGAGGCTCGTCAGCTCGGACTGCACGACCTCGACGAGCGGGACGAGATGAGGAGGGTTCCAGAAGTGCGTGCCGACGACGCGGGCGGGACTCTTGGCGGCCGTGGCGATCGAGGTGATCGGCAGTGCGGAGGTGTTGCTGGCGAGGATGACCGGTGGCGGCAGCAGCGCGTCGAGCTCGGAGAAGACCTCGCGCTTTAGAGCAAGGTCCTCGCGCACCGCCTCGATGACGACCTCGGCGCGCTCGAGAGCGGGGTCGAGCCGCTCGGCGAGGGTGATCCGCTCGAGCAGCTCGGCGCCGCCCCCGATCGAGGCCAGAGTGGCGACGATGCGCGCCGGCGCCGATCGGCGGACCTCGGCGGCGGGCTCGACGAGGACGACCTCGCAGCCGCCGGCGGCAAAGAGAGCGGCGAGGGCGTGGCCCATCAGGCCTGCCCCCACCACGCCGACCCGCTCGATGCCGACCCGCTCGATGCCGGCCCGCTCCGGGTTGTCGGCTCCTGCTGGTGGGCGGTCCGTTGCGGAGGACCGCGTGCTGTCCGTCATCATCACCGCCTGTGCTCGTGCCGCCTGTGCTCGTGCCGCCCGTGGGACTACCCTGGCCAACCTGTGACCGGCGCCCGCCGGCGCGCCGTGTTCGGCGGCGGCCGGCGCCGCAGCCGAGACGTCGGGTGGGCGGCCGGGCGCACGAGCCGGCCGGAGCGGCGGGCTGGCTGACGGGGCGGAACGGTAGCCGGGTCCGGCGCCGGCCACCAGCGGGGAAGGAGCGAACGATGAGCATCGCCTACCAGGTGGCCGGGATCGGCAGCCGAGCCGTCGTCGCCGTGCACGGGTGGTTCGGCGACGAGGCGACGTTCGAGCAGCTGCTGCCGGCGCTCGACACCGACCGCTACACCTGGCTGCTCGTCGCCCTGCGCGGCTACGGCATCTCCCGACATCTCACCGGCGAGATGACGATCGACGAGGCGGCGTCGGACTGCCTCGAGCTGGCCGCCCGGATGGGCTTCGAGCGCTTCAGCATCGTCGGACACTCGATGGGCGGCAAGGCGGCGCTGCGGGTCCTCAGCCTGGCTCCCGATCGCGTCGAGGCGCTCGTCGGTGTCGCCCCGGTCCCGGCGAGCGCGGTGCCGTTCCCCCCGCCGGCGCGCCAGCTGTTCGAGTCGGCCGCCACCGACCCCGGGGCACGGCGCGAGATCCTCGACCACTCGACGGGGCGGCGGCTGGCCCGCGCCTGGCTCGACGCCAAGGTCGCCCACAGCCTGCGAAGCGCCGCCCCCGAGGCGATCGCCGGCTACTTCTCGAGCTGGGCCGACGGGGACTTCAGCGCCGCTCTCGCGGGGGCGGCGGTGCCGGCCCTCGTCGTCGTCGGCGAGCACGACGCCGACATCACCGAGGAGGTGATGCGCCACACCTACCGCGCCTGGCTGCCCGACCTCGAGCTCGTGGTGTTCCCGAACTGCGGCCACTATCCGCCCGAGGAGGCTCCTATCGCGCTGGCATCGGCGCTCGGAGCGTTTCTCGATCGCTCGTCGACCCAGCCCTGACGCCGCTCCCGAGCCGACCCCTGAGCGGCTCGCCCGGGTGGGCGACCACAGGCGGACGCTCGCCGGCGGTGCGGTAGAAGCGCTTCAGCACCGAGGTGATGTAGGCGGAGAGCTCGTTGTGCGGCGTGACACGTACCACCCCGATCGCCCGGCGGGCCTGTGGCCACTGGAAGTCGATGCAGGCCGCCAGCCCGGCTTCGAGCTCGGCCTCGACCTGGTTGCGCTGGAAGGCCGAGAGGAAGTCGCTGTGCACGACGAGCGCCCGCCGCGTGGCGACGTCGTCGACCTCGAGCTGGATGCGCGGCGGCTCGAGGCCGTCGTTGCGGAACAAGGCGTCGACTCGCGTGCGCATCAGCGAGTCGGGCGGGCCGAGCACCCAGCTCTCGGCGAGCAGCTGCTGGACGTCGACGCGCTGCCGGCGAGCGAGGCGGTGGTTGGCCCGGCAGGCGATGACGAGCTCGTCGTAGAAGAGGACCTCCTGGAGGTGCCCCTCCGCCGCCTCGCCGGCGAGCAGCGGGCCGATCACCATCTCGACGCCGCCCCCGCGCAGCAGCTCGAGGATCTCCTGGGGGCTGCCGTACTGCAGGTGCAGGTCGAGGTCCGGGTTCTGGGTGACGACGTCGGCAAGCGCTCGCGAGAGGTAGTTGAGCGGGTGGTAGGGGGAGGCCCCGATCTTGATGTGGCGGCGGCCGTCGCGCCGGAAGCGGTCGACCTCGTAGAGGGCGGCGTTGGCCTCGGCGCGGATCGCCCGGGCGTGGCGGACGAGGATCTCCCCGACCGGCGTCGGGCGCACCCCCCTGGCGTGGCGCTCGAAGACCTGCTCGCCGATCGCGGCCTCGAGCTCTTGGACCATGCGCGTCAGCGCCGGCTGCGAGGTGTGAAGGACCCGGGCGGCGCGGTTCATGCTCCCCTCTTCGGCGATCACGAGGAAAGGCAGGAGGTTGCCGACATCCCTGCTCTGCATCGCTGCTCGCCACCCGCCCCGCTGGCCCGCTTCGCCGGGCTCGTCGACAACCGGGCTGCCCACAGTCGCCCCGCCCCCCCAACCGCCCATGCTCATGCCCCGGCCGACCGTCGACCCGGGGCGGGGTGCCCCGAGCCGCCCGGCACCCGGACGAGAGCTCGGAAGAGCTCCTCGGGCCGCACCTCCCGGTCGGTGATCCCCTGCTCGTGACAATACCGGCAGAAGGCCTCGAGGCTCGGGCGCCCGCCTTCGAGGCCGTAGGGGAACGGGTCGTCCCCGAACCGCCGCCTGAGCCCGGCGACGAGGTCGGGGAGCTGGGGTAGTGGGTAGAGCGAGGCGTTGGCCGAGCAGATGCGCTCGAGGCTCCAGCGCTTGGCCTGCTCGAAGCCGGCGACGAGGCGCTCGGCGAGCCCGGGATCGGCGTCGTGGAGCGCGGAGCGCATCCCGATCACGTGCATGATCGGGAACACGCCGGTGGCGTCGTAGTACGCCGACTCCTCCTCGCCGGGCGAGTCGAGCAGCGTCCGCAGCTCGCCACTTCGAAGGCCCTTCGGCGCCCCGGCGGCGACGATGGCGTCGAGCTCGCCCTCGAGCAGCATCGACGAGAGCGACCGGCCCTTCGAGGAGGTGATCCGGATCTGCCCGGGAAGGCGCAGCTCGACGTGCTCGTTCCGGCGGGCGTCGTCGACGGGACCCTCGACCCAGCTGATCGACTCGAGCGGCACGCCGTGGTGCTCGGCGATCAGCCCGCGAACATAGATGCAGGCGGTCTGCGACCACTTCGGGAGCCCGACACGCAGGCCGGCGAGCTGCTCGAGCTTGCGCATCGGGCTCGACGCGGCGACATAGACCGCCGAGTGACGGAACCGCCGCGAGGGGTAGACGGGCAGGAAGGCGTAGCGGGTGTCGCCGGTGGCGACCATCGCCACCGCCATCGCCAGCGAGCCTTCGAACAGGTCGAACTCCTCGGCCGCCCATGCCCGCTCGAAGATCTGCCACGACGGGAGCGCGACGTGGCCGAACCTGATCCCGTCGACGACGACGTCGCCCGACAGCAGCGCCCGGACATGGTCGTAGTCGGCGATGGCGAAGCTCAGCTCGACCGCTCCCCCGCCGCCGGCCTCAGCCGGCCCAGAGCCGCCGGCTCCCGCCGGGCGCCGGGACCGCTGGCCGGTGAGGCTCACCTCACGCCTCCACGGCTGCAGGCCCGGCTGCAGGCGTGGCTGTGGCCACAGCTCCGGCGCCGGAGCGAAGGGCGGCCGTCCGCTCCCGGTCGACGGTGCCGGAGGCCGGGTCGACGAGCGCCAGGTACTGCGCCTCGGCGTGCTCGGCGGTGATGAAGCCCTCGAGCAGGTCGTCGTCGAGATCCTCGAGGCTGCGCTCGAGCGGATCGCCCCACCCGCCGCCGCCGCCCGTGGCGCTGCGCAGGGCGGCGCCGGCCGCGGCGAGCTTGCGCGTCTCGCCACCCGGCTCCCACTCGCCGCCGGGCTCGGGACGGATCCGGAGGTAGTTCGTCAGCCCCGGCTCGCCCCCGGACAGACCCCACGGCGGGCAGGTGAGCCGCGGCAGCGAGGACATCGACCAGGTCCCCTCGACGAGGTTCTGGACGTCGGTGACCTGGCCGAGGCCGCCCCGGTAGCGGCCGGCACCGCCGGAGTCGGGCCGCAGGGCGCGCTGCTCGACAAGGAGCGGGTACTTGAGCTCGAGGCTCTCGATCGGGGCGTTGCGGACGTCGCCCTGACAGACCGAGACCGAGGCCGACTCGCCGTCCTCGAACGGTCGCGCCCCCCAGCCTCCCCCCTCGATCGACTGCGAGACGAAACGCTTGCCGCCCCGCGTCGGGTCGGTCCCGAAGAAGACCACGGCCCCTCCGAGCGAGCCGTAGTTGGCCGCCGGGACGCGCTCGGGGATCGCCGGCGAGAGGGCGCGCAGCACGACGTCGACGACGGTCGGGATGGCGATCGACCAGTTCGCCATCGGGGCCGGGAAGCGCGCCATCATGAAGTTGCCCTCGTCGATCTCGACCTGAAGCGCCCGGAACGAGCCTTCGTTGAGCGGCTCGAGGGGCGCGGTGAGCCCCTTGTAGGCGATGTAGGCGCCGGCGCGGGTGCGCGAGTTGATGGCGCTGCGCCGCTCGCGCGCCGAGGCAGTGAGGTCGATCGTCATGTCGCTGCCGTCGACGGTCACCCGGGCGATCACCATCACCTTCTCGTCACGCTTGACGAAGTCGTGGTCGAGCCAGCCCTCTGCCTCGTACTCGCCGTCAGGGATGGTCTCGACGACGCGGCGGCAGCGCGCCTCGGAGTCGGCGAAGACGCGGTCGAGACAGCCGTTCACGCTGTCGACGCCGTAGCGCTCGACGAGCTCCTCGACGCGCTGCGAGCCGACAGAGCAAGCTGCGAGCTGGGCGCGCAGGTCGCCCATCGAGGCCTCCGGGTAGCGCACGTTGTCGGCGACGAAGCGCATCAGGCCGTCGTCGCTGCGGCCGCGGTCGAGGATCTTCACCTGGTCGAACTGCAGCCCCTCGACCCAGGGGTCGGTGACCATCCCGCCACCGGCGCCGAAGCCCGTCGAGAGGCCGCCGATGTCGACCCAGTGGGCGCGCACCATCGAGAAGCCGAACAGCTCGGCGCCGACGAAGATCGGCGTGTAGGCGACCATGTTGTTGAGATGCTGGCCGCAGACGCGCTGGTGGTTCATCAGCACGGCGTCGCCGGGACGGAACCAGTCGACTCCGAAGCGCTCGACAGCGTCTTTGATGACGACGTCGAGGTCAGAGACGAAGTGCGAGACGCCGCCGACGTTCTGGGCGAGCAGCTGCCCGTGGGCGTCGACGATCGCGCAGGAGAAGTCGCGCACCTCGTAGATCATCATGTTGTAGGACGTGCGTTGCAGGTCGTAGGCCATCTCGTTGGCTGCGGCCGGGAACGAGTTCCGGACGACCTCCAAGGTCACGGGATCGAGCATGGCGTCCTCTCCTTTTCAGGCCTTGGCGCTCAGGCCTTGGCGCTCAGGCCTTGGCGCTCAGGCCTTGGCGATGGTGACGACGAGCT
>DAHUZG010000374.1 GCA_027306715.1 Acidimicrobiaceae bacterium | reverse complement strand
CGCGCCGCGCTGGCGGCTCATCTCGCTCTCCTCGCCGCCCGTGCCCGAGGTGTGGATCCTGACGACCTCCGGAGGCCCGACGGTGACCGGGACGGGAGACGACGGGACCGGCGCCGTCACGAGCAGGTCGAGCGAGGGCTTCAGCTCCCCGCCGAGCGCCGACCAGACCTCGGAGATCTGGCGCGTCTCGCCGAGCGGCTTGGCGACCTCGATCATCACCGGGTACGGCGCCTCGACGAGCGAGCCGATCCGGTACTCGTCGGGGAGGACGCTGTGGCGGGCGAAGGCGTAGAGCATCGCCGAGAGCAGGCGGTGCTCGTCCTCGGGTCGCTGGGTCCAAGCGGTGACGAGATAAGAGAGGCGGAAGAACCGCGGCGGCTCCTCCGTGCTCGTCACCACGCCCGCCTCGTCGCGCCGGCGGAAGGACCCGATCTGGCGGCGGCTGGCGTCCTCACGGATGTCGTAGAGGTAGACGTTGACCGTCGGGCTGTTGCGGCGCGAGGCCCAGTCCTTGGTCGGGGCGTCGAAGACCACCTCGGCACCCGAGCCATCGAGCACCTCGTTTCGCACCAGGTTCTCGATCGCCTCGTCGATCTCGTGGATCACCGTGTCACTCCTTGGCCCTTGGTCACTGCGTCTTGGCCCTCGGTCACTGCGTAGCGCCCGCCCTCGGCGCTGATGCCCGGCGCGCCGCCCGGCGCGCCGCCCGGCGCGCCCTGCCCGCCGGCGACGAGCGGGGTGGGGCGGCATCCGCCGCCTCGATCGGTGCCCACCGCAGCGCGTCGGTCGCGTTCAGATGACGCCGGCGCGAATGGCGTGTGCGATGGCGTGGCACCGGTTACGGAGATGCAGGCGCGTGACGACATCATGGACGACGTTCTTCACCGTTCGCTCCGAGTAGGACAGCTTGGCGGCCACCTCGGCAGTGTCGAGCCCCTCGGCGAGCAGCCGCAGGACCTCCACCTCGCGTTCAGCGAAGCCGTTGACGACAAGCTCGTGGCGGGGGGCGCCGTGGCGGTGCAGCTCGCCGATCCGCGACAGCAGCGAGCCGAGCAGGTCCGGGGGGAGCGAGCCGTGGCCCTGGACGGCGGCGAGGAGGACCGAGGCGAGGTGTTCGGGTGTGGCCTCGGAGCGTCGGATGATCGTGCACGCCCCCGCCTCGACGGCGCGCAGCACGCCCTCGTCGTCGAGACGCGTGACGACGAGCGCCACCTGGTCGAGGCCCTCGCGGAGAAGCTCGCGAAGCGATCGAACTGCGTCGTCGCCGACGTCGTCGGCGACGACGACACCAACCGCCGCCAGCTCGATCTCCTCGACGAGAGCGAGCTGGCCGTGGGCCCGCAGCTGGGCATTGAGGCCGGCCTTCGAGATCGGGTCTGACGCCACGACGTAGGTGGCGAGCCGCCGGCCCGGTGTGCTCCGATCTCGTACAGCTGCGCTCGACACGCTCAGACACCCCGATCACAACACGTCCGCCCGCAACACGTCCGCCGCAACCGGACCGACCGCGGCGGCCGGGGCACGACGAGCCTTGAGTCTAGGAATAGGACAGCCGCCGTGCACGGGGATTCGCGCCCGCCGACCGCCCGGCCCGCCGACCGCCCGGCCCGCCGGCCCGCCGAC
>DAHUZG010000370.1 GCA_027306715.1 Acidimicrobiaceae bacterium | reverse complement strand
CAGCGGCTTCTCGCAGAAGACGTGCTTGCCGGCAGCCGCTGCGGTGGCGGCCAGCTCGGCATGGCTGGCGGTGGGGGTGGCGACGACAACCCCGGCGAGGTCGTCGCGTGAAAGCAGCTCGTCGAGGCTGGCGGCGGCCGGCACGCCGAGCCGGCCGGCGAGCAGCCCGGCAGCGGCCGGCACGGCGTCGAAGACAGCGACGAGCGTTGCCGACTCGCAGCGCGAGGCAAGGTTGGCCGCGTGCACCTTGCCCATCCGGCCGGCACCGACGACAGCGAGCCGGGCGCGCGGCGGCGTCATCTCGTCGCTCCCTGGCAGCCGGCCCGCTCTGGCGTCGTCGCCGGACGCCTCAGCGCCGCGGCCACTCGGTCGATCGCTCCGGCGACGTCGTCGTCGTCGGGATAGAGCAGCGCACGCCCCGCGGCGATGCCGCGTACTCCGGGGAGCTCGAGCGCCGCCTGCAGCCCGTCGAGGGTCTCGGCCCCGCGTGCGCCCGGGTCCCCTCCGAGCACCAGCACGGGCAGCGTCGTCGCCGCGAGGACCCGCTCGAGCTCGCGGATGACCGGCAGCTTGAGCCACGTGTAGGCGCTCGTCGCGCCGAGGGCGGAGGTGACGACCACCGAGTGGATGACCCGGTCGATCGAGAGGTCGTTCTCGGCACCGCCTCCGGCCCTGCGGCGGGTCCAGAACGGCTCCACCATCGCCATCAGCTGATGAGCGGCGAGTCCCGAGACGGCCCGCCCGCACGCCTCGAGGGTGGCTGCGGTGGCGGGATCGTCAGGGGCGATGCGGCAGAGCATCTTGCCCCCGTCGAGCCCCATCGACGCGATTGTCGTTACGTCGTAGGCGGTGAACCGGTCGTCGAGCTCGAACACCGCGCCGCTGATGCCGGCGCGGTTCATCGAGCCGATGACGACCTTCTCCTCGAGCGCGCCGAGCAGCAGCAGGTCCTCGACGATGTCGGGGGTGGCCAGCACACCGTCCACGCCTGGGCGCGACAGCGCCAGGCAGAGCCGCTCGAGCAGGTCGTCACGATCGGCCATCGCCATCGACCTCGCACCGATCGAGAGCATCCCTCGCGCCGGGTGGTCGGCAGCGACGATCATGAGGCGACCGTCGGGGCCGACCAGCCCGCGGCGGCGGCGGCGCTGTGCAGCCGCGGCGACAGCCGCCGGCTCGCGGACACGGATCTCCCGCAGCTCCCGCAGCCGGCCGTCAGGCACGGGAGAGGTCACCAAGCAGCGCGTCGACCTCGGCGGGGGTCGGCATCGCCGTCGAGCACTCGAGACGCGAGGCGACGATCGCCCCCGCCGCGT
Source organism: Acidimicrobiaceae bacterium (assembly GCA_027306715.1). GTDB lineage: Bacteria > Actinomycetota > Acidimicrobiia > Acidimicrobiales > Bog-793 > DAHUZG01. Next base: position 1,829 of record DAHUZG010000370.1, on the reverse strand, counting down.
TGGCGAATCGAAGGACCCGTTCGAGCGGCCAACCGTGCAGCAGCCCGTGGCAGAGAGCGCCGCCGAAGGCGTCCCCGGCGCCGAGCCCGTTCACCACCTCGATCGGCACGGCGGGAACCTCGACCCGCTCGGCACGCGTCCTCGCCAGCACCCCGGCCGGCCCGCGCTTGACCACTGCGAGCTCCACGCCGGCGTCGAGCAGAGCCAGGGCGGCTCGGTCGGGGTCGTCCTCGCCCGTCGCCACGGCGCACTCCTCGGCGTTGCCGACCGTCGCTGTCACGAGCGGAAGCGCCGCCCGCACGGCCTCACGTGCCGCCGCCGCGGAGGGCCAGAAGCTCGGGCGGTAGTCAAGGTCGAGGATCGTCATGGGGGAGCGAGCCCGCAGCGACAGTGCCCGATGGTGCGCCGACCGGCTGGGCTCGGAGCACAGTCCCGTCGCCGTGCACCAGAGCACCCGGGCGGTTCGAACGGCACCGGCGTCGATCTCGTCAGGCTCGATCTCGAGGTCGGGTGCCTTCGGGAAGCGGTAGAAGTAGATGGGGAAGTGGTCGGGCGGGAACAGCTCGCAGAAGGTCACCGGGGTCGGCAGGCCGCGCACCGTGGCGACGAAGGCGTCGTCCACGCCTAGCCTGGCGATCGTGCGGCGGACGAAGCGCCCGAAGGGGTCGTCGCCGACACGGGTGACGACACCCGAGCGTCGGCCAAGCCGTGCCACCGCCACAGCGACGTTCGTGGCCGTCCCGCCGAGGAACTTGGCGAAGGTCGAGACGTCCTCGAGCGGCCCCTGCTGGAGCGGGTAGAGGTCGACACCCACCCTGCCGATCGTCAAGACGTCGTAGCGGGCCGCCGCGGCGGCTTCCGGCAGCTCGGGCGAGCCGTTGCTCACCGCCGCGTTCGCCGGCCGTGCAGATCGGCCACCTCACCACACCACCTGTCCACCGTCGGTCTGCCGGAGGCACGTCTGCCTCGCCGTCTCACGCTACGCGTCGCCGGCCGACCACGTCAACATGCCAAGATGTCATGACACCTGACCGGGCACCGGCTCACTTCAGTCGCACGGTGATCTCGAAGGAGTACCGGCTTGCCAGGTAGGTGTGGCGGCCGATCTCGACGGTGGCCCCCGAGGAGTCGGCGGCGGTCCGCACCATCGTGAGCACCGTCGCCGATCTGCTGGCACGCAGCAGCCGCGCTTCGCGCGCCGTCGCCGTGCGCGCGGCGATGATCTCGTGCGCAGAGTGCAGGCGCACCCCTCGCTCGCGGAACAGCTGGTACAAGCCGTTGCACTCGAGGGTCGACCGTTCGACGTGGCCGCCGATCGCGCCGAGCGGCACGAAGTTGCGCATGAGCGCCAGCGGGGCCCCCTCGGCTGAGCGCAGCCTTTCCAAGCGGAGCACGGCGTCCCCGACGGCTATCCCGAGCGACCCGGCAAGCTCGGCGTCTGCCGGCCACTCCTCCATCACGAGCACCTCGGTGGAAGGGCGCCGGCCCGAGCGCGCCAGGTCGTCGTACAGGCTCGTCAGCGCCACAGGTCGCTTGATCTGCAAGGTCGCCACGATGGTGCCGACGCCGCGCCGGCGCATCACGAGATCCTTCTGGACCAGGGCGTGGATCGCCTGGCGCACGGTCGGCCTGCTGACACCGAGTCGCTCGGAGAGCTCGATCTCGTTGTCCAGCCGCTCACCGGGCGTGAGCTGCCCCGTCTCGATGGCGGTCCGGAGCAGCTCGGCGATCTGGAACCAAAGCGGCACCGGGCTGTCGCGATCAAGCTGTCGCGTGTCGAGTGCGATCATCCCCGAGTCGTGACCTCCCGCTGAGCCCGGTGGCTCGGC
>DAHUZG010000365.1 GCA_027306715.1 Acidimicrobiaceae bacterium | reverse complement strand
AGCAGGCGCTCGAGCGGTGAGGAGCGGGCGGCGCGGCGCGAGGTGCTCGTCACGCCCCCTCCTCACCGAGGGCCTCGGCGACCTGGTGGACCGCCCGCGGCCCATGGGCTCGGCCGAACAGGTAGGGGACATAGAGCACGGGTACCTCGTCGCCGAGCTGGCGCCGCAGACGGTCGAGGTGGGCGGCGCCCTGCCGGCGGACGCGCACCGCCAGCCGGGCGGCAGAGACAAGGTTCGCCACGGCCGCCTCGTCAGCTGCGAGCTCGTCAGCCAGCTCAGGCACCGCTGCGCCGCCGAGGCGCTCAAAGACCTGCTCCTCGCGATGACCGAACAGCTCCGGCAGGACCCGGTTGGCGACGACGGCGGCAAGGCTCACGCCGGTCTCGAGCTCGAGCCTGGCGGCGAGATCGATCGCCTCGTTGACCGGCATCTCCTCGGGGGTGGTGACGATGCACACCCCCGTCGTCGCCCGGTCTTCCAGCAGATCGAGCATCCAGCGGGTCTGGGAGCGGATGGCGCCGACCTTGACAAGGTCGTTGATCCCGACCGGCGCCGCCAGCTCGCCGACGATGTGTCCCGTGGCCGAGGCGTCGACGACGACGAGGTCCCAGCGGCGCTCGCGAACCTCGTAGCAGAGCTTGCCGACGGTGAGGATCTCCCTCACGCCCGGGGCGGCGGCGGCGACGAAATCGAGCGCCCGCGCCACCGGACCGAGCCGCCCCGCCACCGGCAGCCGTAGCTGCAAGCGGAGGTACTCGCGAAGCGACGCCTCGGTGTCCATCGCCATCACGAACAGCAGCTCGCTGACCTGCTTGGGGGCAAAGCCGAGCGCACCGCACTCGTAGGCGCTGGCGAGGCCGCCGCCCGCCTCGGTCTCGCAGACCAGTGCCCGCCGGCCGGCCCGGGCGGCAAGCAGCCCGAGTGCCGCGGCGACGGTCGTCTTGCCGACCCCGCCCTTGCCGGTGACGAAGAGAAGCCTCCTGCCGAGCAGGCCACCGAGAAGATCGGCTGGTTCTCCCGGCCCCGACGCGGCGGGGTCAGTGGCCGCCGAAGCCAACCCGGCGATCGTCGCTCATGGCGCCGACCTCGACGAAGGCGACCTTGGCGCTCGGCACCCCGACGCGGCGGCCCCGCTTGTCGGTCAGCCAGAGCACCCCTTCGGCTGAGCCGAGCGCCTCTTCGATGCTCGCCAGCACCGCCTCCCGGTCAGCGCCGTCAGGCAGCTCGATGTCGAGCTCGCGGGCGCTCTGGATGATGCCGATGCGGACGTCCACGCTGTGACTCCTCCAAGCCGGTGCCCGACCCTCGCGGGCGATCGCCCGCGCCGGCCGCAGGCGGGCCGCGCAGCAGGCACGCCCGTCATCGTAGAAGCTCGTCCGGCCTGGCCGCCGGTAGCCGATCGGATCCACCGGAGCGACACGCCTGGCGAGGAGGTTCAGGCGACCGTCCCGCCGCTTCCCGACGCGGCGCTGCCCGACGAGCCGCCGGGCGCGGTCCCGGTCGCCGGCGGGGTGAGGCTTGCGGCCGCGGGGCTGCCGCCCATCCCGGCATCGCCGGGACCGCCACCTGGACGGAAACCTCCCCATCTCCAGGCTGCCGGCGGGCCGCCCACAGCGCCGGGATCGGTCGCGCCAGCCGGGAGGATACCCACCCGGCTCGCGGCGAGAGAACCGTCTGCCTGCAAGAAGCCCGAGACGACGACGCTGTCGCCGACCTCCACCGCCGGGGCGGTTCCCGAGGTGGGCATGAACGTCGTCGCGGAGCTGGTGGACACCTGCACGGCCTCGGCCCCGCTGGCCGGGGCGAGGGTGAAGCTGGAGCCGCTCACCGCCGTCACCTTGCCGGCGGCGCCGGCAGGCAGCACGTCGACAACGGCGGCGTCGATTCCGGTCTGGCTGGTGTCGATCGTGCCGCTGGCGACGACACGGCTGCCCGCCACCACGGCCGCCTGGGTCGCGGCGGTGCCGCCTAGCTCGTAGCTCGTCGTCGAGTCGACGTGGACAACCTGCTCGATGAGCTGGGAGTCTCGCAGCACGAGCCGATTCCCCGACAGCGAGACGACAGTCCCTTGGACGCTCGGAGGCACGATCGTCACGGTGGACGCCGTCGGCGAGCCGGTGCCGGCGGTCCCGCTCGTCGGCAAGACGACGACGTCGTCGCCGACCTTGACGTCGGCGTAGGTCGCCGTCGACGAGGCGGGTCTGCCTGGCGGATCCGCCCATCGGGCCCCGGCGAACGGCTCGAGCCCGCCGGCGGCGGGGAAGCCGGCGGGAGCTTTCGTGTATTTCGTCTTCGCCGTCGCGGAGATCGTCACCGACGAGCCGTCAGCCTCGACGATCGTGAGCGAGCTCGACCCGCTCGTCGGCGCCGCCGTCACCGATCCGTAGAGCCCGCCAGAGAGCGGACGAGCGGCGGGGTTGGGACCGAGACGCGCTCGCCGCCCGAGGGGGCCGGGGGCCGCGGGCGCGGCCGTTCGCTTCGACAGGCTGCTCGGCGTCGTCGTCGAGACCGCCGAGTGCAGCGAGCTGAGCGACGCCGGCGTCGCCGGAGGCGCTGCTGGGGCGGCCGCTGAGACGACGGCATACGAGCCGCCTCCGACCGCGGCCGCCAGCGCTCCGACACCGACACCGATGCCGACCCGGCGGCGCCGGCCCGCGCCGGACCGGGAAGAGGCCACAGCGCCCGCGGACCCGGCGCCCGCGGACCCGGCGCCCCCCGCCATCTGAGCCTCGGGCGGCTTCGTCCGCGGCATCTCCTGGGCCATCGGCACCTCCTTGGCCATCGATCTCTGCTGGAGGACCATCTCGTCGTCCATTCGCGCCTCCTCGCCAGTCGCCGCCACGTGCGAGCTCCACCTTCGGTCGTCACGATGATCGGCCAGACAGCTGTGAGGAAGCGGAGAGCAGGGGCTGGAGTTGCTGTGCATCGCGTGCCGGTGCGACCCCCGTTCCGCCCCGTGACGGCGGCAGTACGATGGGTGAGGAGCCTGGAGGCCGCCATGTGGATCGTTGCCGGTGTGCTGCTCGGAGCGGTCGTGCTGTTGACCGTCGCGGGACTGCACATCGGTCCGCACGGCCACGGCCTCGCCGCCGTGGTCGGTGTCTGTGCCGCAGCCTGGCTGGTCGTGATGGCTGTTCGGGGATTGACCGAGCCGCTCGTCTTCGGCCTGCTCGGGGCAGACCTGGCGCTGTCTGCGGGGCTCGGAGCGCTCGCCTGGAAAGGTCTCACGGAGTCCTCACGACCGAGCCTGCACCTGCGCCGCCCGATCGGGTCGAGCGGTGTCGCCATCAGCGTCCTCGAGCCGGTAGGAGTCGTGCGCGTGGCCGGCGAGGAGTGGTCGGCCGAGTCGCTGAGCGGCGACATCGCCGCCGGCACCAAGGTTCAGGTCGTCGGCCGTGAGGGTGTCCGCCTGCAGGTCTGGGCCGAGGACCTGGTTCCCCTCCCCGGTCGCCCGCTCGAGCTCGGCGACCTCCTCGCCCAGCCGCGTTCCGGCGAGGGCAACCGAGGGACGGGCACGGCCGGCGGGGGTTCAGCACCGGGTGGAGACGAGAGCGAGGCGGCAGAGTCATGATCGGTGTCGTCGTAGGTGTGGTCGCTTTCCTCGTGCTGCTCTACGTCGGCAGCTCGGTGAAGGTCGTTCGGGAGTACCAACGGATCGTCCTGTTCCGGCTCGGCCGCGCCGTCGGGACGCGCGGTCCGGGCTTGACCTGGGTGATGCCCGTCACCGATCGCACCAGCTGGGTTGACCTTCGCGAGCAGTACCTCGAGATCCCGAGCCAGACAGCGATCACGAAGGACAACGCGCCGATCTCGATCGACTTCATCATCTTCTACAAGGTCATCGACCCGATGATGTCGGTCTTGCAGGTGCAGAACTTCGCCGGCGCGGCGTTGAACGTGGCGGCGACGACGCTGCGGAGCGTCGTCGGCGACATGAACCTCGACGACGTGCTCTCCAAGCGCGAGCAGATGAACGCTTCACTGCGCGTGCGCCTCGACGAGGTGACCGAGCGCTGGGGCGTCAAGGTCACCAACGTCGAGGTCCGCGAGGTCAACCCGCCGCCAGGGGTGCTCGAGGCGATGACCCGGCAGATGTCGGCAGAGCGCACCCGTCGTGCAGCGATCACCGAGGCCGAGGGCAAGAAGGCAGCCGCCATCCTCGCCGCCGAGGGCGAGCGGCAGTCGGCGGTGTCGATCGCCGAAGGACGCAAGCAGGCGTCGATCCTTGCCGCAGAAGGTGACCGCCAGTCGGCCGTGCTGAAGGCCGAAGGCTACGCCGGCGGCCTCGAGAGGATCCTCGAGACGGCTAAGACCCTCGACGAGAACACGCTGCTGCTGCAGTACCTCGACACCTTGAAGCAGATCGGCGCCTCGGCCTCGACCAAGCTGGTCGTGCCGATGGAGCTCGGCGGCTTCTTACGCGGGCTCGGAGGTCTCGTTTCGGCGATGCCTGCGGGCTCGGCTGTCGGCTCCAGCTCCGCCGGCAACGGCGGTGCCCCCAACAGCCCCAACGGCAACGTCGCCAGCTCGGGTGTCGGTCCCGTGGCAAACGGTGCCCCGGCGGGGGCGCTCACTGCGGCGGCACCCGCAGTGGCGACGCCTGCTTCCCCAGCGCCTGCTTCCCCAGCGCCTGCTGCGGGGGCCACGCCGCCAGCCGGCGGCGTTCGGACCGAGCCATCGGGCGCCGACTGACGGGCCATCGGGCGCCGGCGGCCACCGTCGACGTCGCGGCCGGCTGTCCAGCAGAGGCGGGCCGTCGCCGCGACGGCTCGCCCGCTACCCGGCGACGAGCGGGCCGGGCAGGATGCCCGCCGGCCACTCCGTGAGCTCGCTCGAGCGGGCGATCGCATACCGGTCGGTCATCCCCGCCACCCAGGCAACGGCGGCGCGTGCCGCCTTCTCGCCGTATGCCTCGGCGGCCTCTCCCCCACCGCTCTCGCCGGCAACGGTAGGGATCCGCCACGGCTCGGCGATCAGCCGGTCGACGAGTCCGGTGAGCACGGCGATCACTCCGGCCGCCTGCCGGCGCGACTCGGGACGTAGGTAGATGCGCTCGTAGTCGAACGCGCGGAAGGCCTCGAGCGCGGCGGCGAGCCCGTCTTCCATCGCCACCCTTCCCGCCGCCGCCGTCCCGGCGACCACGCCGTCGATGAAGGCGCCGAGCTGGCCGCCCCGATGCGCGCCGCAGGCCGCCCGCACATCGGCCGGGAGGTCGGCCGGGGTCACGACTCCGGCGCGCACGGCGTCCTCGAAGTCGTGGCAGACGTAGGCGATCCGGTCGGCCCAGCTGACGATGTCGCCCTCGGGCGTCGCCGGCGAGGGACGCGACCAGGAGTGGTTCCGGACACCGTCGAGCACCTCGACGGTGAGGTTGAGCGGGGCGAGGACGACGTCGGCGCCCCAGACGGCATGGTCGTAGCCCTCCGGCAGGTAGCGCGAGAAAGCGTCCTCGCTGGCGTGGCCCCCAGGCCCATGGCCGCAGTCGTGGCCGAGAGCGATCGCCTCGGCGAGCACCACGTTGCAACGCAGGGCGGTGGCGATCGCCCGGGCGACCTGTGCCACCTCGAGAGCGTGGGTGAGGCGCGTGCGCTGATGGTCGTCGGGGAAGACGAAGACCTGCGTCTTGCCGGCCAGTCGACGGAAGGCCGTGCTGTGCAAGATGCGGTCCCGATCACGCTCGAAACAGGTCCGGAGCCGATCCGGCTCCTCGTCCACCGCACGTCGGCCGGCACCTCGCGCCCGGGTCGCCCCGGGGGCGAGGAGCGCCGCCTCGAGCTCTTCGCGCTCCTCGCGCACGAGCGGTTCGTCGGTGCCACCGAGCGCGCCTGCCGAGTCGTGGGCGAAGCGGACGGCGACCGAACGCTGCCGGTGCCCGGCCATCGTCGCCGCCCATTCGTGCTCTCTCCGGCTCGGCAGGTCACTCGCCGGCGCCGCGCTGCCCGGCTGCTCCATGGCGGATACGGTACGCCGGGGCTGGGACAGCCCGGACGTCCGACGCACTGCCGGCGCCCGGCCGCTCGGCGCCGACACCGCCCGTGCCTGGCTGGTAGCCGGCCGACGATGCCGAGCCGGCCACCTGCGCGACGCCGGGGGTAGCCCTCAGCAGCCGCCCGCAGCCGGCTGAGCGTGACCGCCGGCGGCGCCTGGCTGCCCGCCACCGTCGGCCAACGGCGCCCTCAACGCCTCGACCACCTTGCTCGCCGATCCTGCGGCGACGACCAGCTCGGCGTCGCCGGGCGGTTGCTCCCCGTAGCGGACCGTGTCGTAGAGCTCGGTCAGCTGCCGCAGCGATCCGGCCACCGGGGCGGCGCGCCCGGCAGCCAGCCGTCGCTCGAGCTCGAGCGGCGTCTCCGAGCCGGCCCGCCCCTGCCCCACAGCACGGGCGGCGGTAAGCATGCTGCGGTAGTGCGCGCGCACGTCGGCCGGGCCTGCCGCCCGCTCCGCCCAGCCGCCGGCGGCGGGCGGCGGCCCCGAACGGGTGCGGCGGAACCGGGAGAAGAAGGCGGCGAGCGCAGCGCGCAGCTGGGCGAGCAGATGCGACCAGCTGAACAGCGAGTCGGACTCGTCGGCGCGGCTGCCCGGGACGGGTAAGGAGATGCGGCGCAGCCGGAGCCAGAGCGGGAACAGGGCACGTAGCAGGACGGCGACCACGGCCGCGCCGACCACCGCGGCGACCGCGAGTGCCGCCAGCCTGGCCCAGCCGGGGATCGAGACGTGCACGACCGCCCGCGGTGGCAGGCCGGGTCTTCCCGTCGATGCCTGGAGCGGCCGCTGCTTGGCGGTGCCGGCATGCGACAGCTCGCGTGCCAGCCAGTCGAAGAGAGCCGCGACGTCGTGCGCGCCGGCGCGCAGCGCCCGCCCGATCAGCGGCGCCGACGGCCCGACGACGAGGGCGAGCACGACGGCCGCGACGACCACCACCGCCATCGGAGCCATCAACGCCGCCAGCCATTCCAAACCGGGACGATTGTGCGCCCCGCCGAGCCCCCAGCGCTCGACCTCGCGCTCACGCACGAGCGCCGCCACCGCGATCGCTGCCGGGAAGCAGCAGACGAGCAGCAGGGCGGCAGGAGCGGCAGCGGCGTGCAGGCGGGCGTCGCGACGGTCGATGGCGGCGACGACGAGGAACAGCCCGAAGCCGACGCCCGAGACGACGAGGCTCGTCGCCACCGCCCGCACACTCGGCTCGGCCCAGCCGAGCCAGGCTCCGCGCGCGACGAGGAGCGAGGCGAGGAACCAGGCGAGCGCCGTGCCCGCTGACGCCAAGCCCGCCGGCGCCGCCCACGGCTCGAAGCCACTCGTGACCAGAGCTCCGTGCAGATAGAGAGCGGCGAGAGTACCCGCGGTGAGCGCGGCGAGCACTAGCGCGACGAGCGCCAGGAGCGCCGGGCGCGTCCAGCGTGGGAACCCGATACGACGGCTCAGGGCGGCGACAGAGGTGACGGCGATCGCCGGCACGGCGAGCGACAGGAAGGGCGTATCGGCCGGCACCCCGGGGGCCAGCCTCGCCGCCGCTCCGATCCAAGCCGACAGCCACGCTGCCTCGATGACGGCGAGAACTGCAGGGACGACGAGGCTATGAACCCAGCTCGAGGACCTCACGACCCTGCCAGCCCTTCTCGTAGACTGCGTGCAGAACGGCGTCGACCACCCGCCGCGGCGGCTCGTCGGCGCCCTCTTTGCCGGCGGCGACAGCAGTGACGGCATGCCGGCGCCGGAGCTCGGCGAGCGCCGCCAGGGCGGCCGCCGACCAGCTGCCGGCGACGACGAGGGCGCTCGTGCCCCGTCCGAGGTGAGAGCCCTCGGCGGCGATCACCTCGGCGAAGGTGGTCCGACCGTAGGGATTGGCTCGGGCGAGGCCTTCGAGGATCGCCGGCAGCGCGGCGGGCGAGGTCGAGACGGGGAAGGCGAGCGGCAGGGCGCCGACCGCCCCCGAGCTGAACAGACCGACGGCGATGCGCCGGCGGGCGAGCTCGGCGACGAGCGAGGCAGCGACGGCGATCGTGAACTCGAGCTCGTCACCGGCAAGGGTGTAGCGGCTGCTCACCGACGGCGAGAAGTCGAGGAAGACGGCCACCCGCAGCGTCACGCTCGGCTCGAAGTCGCGGACGAGCAACGTTGCCGTGCGGGCCGTGGCGCGCCAGTCCACCTTGCGCAGCGGATCGCCGGGGCGGTACTCCCGAACGCCGGCGACGAGGCTCGGATCCTCGATCGGCTCGCGCCGGGCGCGCCGCTCGCCGACGAGCACCCGCGAGACGACGGTGCTCGGCGCCAGGGCGAACACCTTCGGGTAGACGAGCAGCCGGTCGCGGCCAGCGGGCTCGCGCGACCGCTCGCGCAGCGCCAGTGGGTCGCCTGAGCGCAGCCGCGCCGGCCCGAAGACATGCTCACCCCGATGGGTGCAGGAGACGACGAGGTGCCGTCGGAGGCGCTGGTAGGGCAGCATCGGCCGTACCTCGACGAGGGCGTCGGCGAGGGCGGGCCCACCCGCTTTGACGACCGCCGCACCGGTGATCGTCAGCCCCGACGGCACCTGGTCGACGAGGTGCAACCAGGCGAGCGGGAGCAGCTTGTCGTTGACGAGCTCGGTGTCCAGAACGACCTCCTCGCCGAAGCTCGCCCTTGTCGCCGAGAGCTGGCGGCGGTAGTCGACGCCGGCCAGGCAGTAGCGATACCAGAGGTACATCGCCCAGGTGCTGAGCGCCCCGAGCACGGCCACGACAGCGAGCGGCGCCGAGCCGATCACCCAGCCGGCGATGGCGGCCACGGCGAAGCCGACTGCGAGCTTCAGCTCGCCGTCGAGTGGCCGCCGGATCCTCACGTTACGACAGGCGCAGACGCCGGCGGAGCACCCGGGGAGGTGCTGCGGGCGTTAGCGGCGGCCGGCGCCATTCCGGGCGCCGCTGCAACCGGCACGGCAGCGGGTAGCGCCGCCGAGCCGTCCGGCTCCACGGGTACCGGCGTCGCAGCGACGAGCTCGGCGAGCACGGCGTCGACGCTCGAACCGCGCAGCCGCGCCGCCGATGTGAGCTGGACGCGGTGTGCGAGCACCGGCTCCGCGAGCTGCTTCACGTCGTCGGGCAGCACGTAGCTGCGTCCTGCGAGGAGCGCCATCGCCTGGGCGGCCCGGTGCAGAGCGAGCGCCGCCCGAGGGCTCGCGCCGAGCGCCAGACGCGGGTCCTCGCGCGTGGCGCGGACGAGTTCGAGCAGGTACGTGCAGACGGCGTCGCCGACATGCACGCCGGCACGGGCCTGCTGGAGCCAGCGTATGTGCCCCGGGTCGAGCACGGGCGGCACCACCGGCGCGGCGTCGCCCTCGTAGCGCCGCAGGATCGCCCGCTCGTCCTGCTGGCTCGGGTAGCCGAGGCGGACGCGCAGCAAGAACCGGTCGAGCTGCGCCTCCGGGAGCGGAAAGGTGCCTTCGAGCTCGATCGGGTTCTCGGTGGCGAGGACGAGGAACGGCTCGGCGAGTGCACGGGTGGTGCCGTCAACGGTCACCTGGCGCTCCTCCATCGCCTCGAGCAGCGCGCTCTGGGTACGTGGCGTCGCCCGATTGATCTCGTCCGCGAGCAGCACCTGGGTGAACAACGGCCCTGGGCGGAACTCGAACTGGCCGCTCGCCTGGTTGAACACGTTGGAGCCGGTGATGTCGGACGGCAGCACGTCCGGAGTCAGCTGGACACGACGGAATTCGCAGCCGAGCGCGGCGGCGAGGCTGCGGGCGAGCAGCGTCTTGCCGACGCCCGGGACGTCTTCGAGGAGCGCATGACCTCGACAGAGGAGAGCGACGAGGAGCAGGTCGAGAGCGGCGGCATTGCCGACGACGGTGGCGGCGACTGCCTCTCGAAGCGGGTCGAGCATGGCGCTCACCTGCGCCGCGGTACCTGCCGGTGAGATGGCCGAAGCAGCCGGTGCGCATGCCGGAGGCTCGGC
>DAHUZG010000364.1 GCA_027306715.1 Acidimicrobiaceae bacterium | reverse complement strand
GGCGCCGGCGGCGCCGGCAGAAGCCCCGAGCGCACTGTCGTCGATTCGCAGCGGTCTCAGCCAGCCGCTCTTCCGCAACGGGCACGCTCTCGTGCTCAGCTCCTTTGCCACGGCGACGATCGGCTTTGCCTACTGGGTGCTCGCGGCGCGCGGCTACCCGCCGGCCCTCGTCGGCCGCAGCTCGGTGGCGATCACGACGATGAGCTTCGTCGGCGGCATCGCCCAGTGCAACCTTGCCAGCGCGCTCGTACGCTTCATCCCCTCCGCCGGCCGCTCCCTGCGCCGCTTCGTCGGCGGCTGCTACGCCATGAGCGTCGGCATCTCGCTGCTCTTCGGCTTCATCTTCATCGTGGCCGTGCCGGCGTTGGTCCCGAGCCTGACGTTCCTCAAAGACCATCGCGGCCTAGCAGCGTGGTTCGTCGTCTCGACAGCGGTGCAGGCCGTCTTCGTCCTCGAGGACGGGGCGCTGACCGGGCTAAGACGAGCGACGCTGGTGCCGGTCGAGAACACCGCCTTCTCGCTTCTGAAGGTGGCCCTCGTGGTCGGCTTCGCGGCCGCCTTCCCGTCGCTCGGCATCTTCTTGTCGTGGACGATCGCCTCGATCGCGACGGTCATCCCGACCAATGCCTACATCTTCTGGCGGGCCATCCCTGCCCAGCAGCGGGCGCACCCCGAAGGCGGCGTCAGCGTCCGCGACCTCGTGCGCTACGTCCCCTACGACTACGGAGCCTGGCTGTTCTGGGCGGTGGCGACGACGCTATTGCCGCTGCTCGTGATCACCGTCGCCGGCGCCGCCGCGGCGGCGACCTTCAGCTTCGCCTGGGTGATCACCTACTCGCTGTACCTCGTCTCGATCAACCTCGGATCGTCGCTCACGGTCGAGTCCGCTGCCGACCAGAGCGACCTCCCGGCCCAGGTCCGAAGCGTCGTCTTGCACCTCGCCAAGCTTCTCGTCCCCGCCAGCGCCGCGATCGCCCTCGCGGCGCCGTACATCCTGCGCCTCTTCGGCCACGCGTACGCCGCGGCGGGCACGACGACGCTGCGGCTGCTGGCGCTCTCCGCGCCGCCGTTCATCCTCACCGCCACGGTGCAGAGCGCCCTGAGATCGCTTCGCAAGACCCGGGTCGTGCTGGCCATCGACGCCAGCCTCTGCACTGCTGCGGTCGGTCTCAGCTGGGCGCTGCTGCCGTCGTTCGGCATCGTCGCCACGGGCATCGCCTGGGCGTGCTCGCAGTACGCAGTGGCGGCCTTTCTCGCTCTCATCCTTCTGTCCCGCCGCCGGGCGGCGCGCCTGGCGCTCGACAGCACGCCGGCGGCGTCGGGCCTCGTCGAGCTGGACGCCACGGCTGTCCCGGGCGTGACGACCGTCGGCGGGGCGCTCTACGAGGACGCCACGGCCGCGGCGGCTGCGCCCGCGACGCGCCTGCAGGCAGAGCGGCGACCCGTGCGCGACAGCGCGGAGGTGGTCGGCGAGATGCGAGCAGCCATCCTCGAGCAGTTCGGCGCGCTCTGGCCGTCGGGCCAGCTTCCCGCAGCCGAGGTCGTGGCGGCGCCCGAGCACGGCGACGCCCTGAGGCACGGCGCCGCCGTGCTCGTCCGCGGCTGTCCCGTGGCGATCGCCCACGTGGCGCGCAGCAGCGAGGCCGCGGCGGTGCTCAACCGGCGCTTCGACACGGTCGTGGCGCTACGCGCCGACGAGCGGCTCGGCGGGTGGCGCGCCCTGCTCCCCGACTGCGTCATCTCCTCGGCCGGCGGCCGGGCGTTCCTCCTCGAGCGGCTCTCGGGTGGAGTCGACGCCCGCCGCCTGCTCTCGGGCAATCCCTGGCTCGAGCGCGCCGTGGCACGACGCGGCCTCGAGGTGGTCGCCACCTTGCATGCCTGCACGCCGTCGGCGCCGGGCGCTGCCGAGCCGCTCGAATCGGTCCTCGCGGGCGCCTTCTCGACCGTCGAGCAGCGCATCGGCGGCCTCCGCCACAGCCCCGGCAACCTGCGGGTGCTGATGGGCCTTGAGGAGCGGCTCGCCGAAGCTGCAGCCGCCGCTGAAGGCGAGCCGCGCAGCTGGACCCTCGGGGCGCTTCGACCCGAAGAGGTCCGTGTCGCCCCCGAGGCGCTGCGCGTCACCGGGCTGAGCGGGCTCGAGCGCGCCCGGCCCGACGGGATCTGCGCGGTTGATGCGGTCGGGTTCCTCTTGCGCCTCGTCACCTCTCGCGACAACCGCCCGCTCTCGGCCGCGGTGGCAGAGATCTGCGGCGGCGGACCGCTCTACGGCGAGTTGCAGACCCTCGCCGCAACGGAGCTCGAGCGCTCCCGGCTCTCCCTCTGCGACCTGGCGCTGTGGTGCTGGCTCGAGGAGGCGGCCTCGACACCAGCCGGCAGGCGAGGCTCGACCACCCTCAGCTGGGAGGACGACGTCGTACCGGTGCTCGCCCGGGTGCGCGAGCCGGCACAGCAGCGATGAGCGGGCGGGGTCCCCGCGCGCAGGGAGGAGTCGAGACGGTGCAGGAGAGCTGCGAACGAACCCTCGCCCCGGGGGCGACCCGCGGGACGAGACCGATCCCGATCCTGCTCTACCACTCGGTGCATGACGAGCCACCTGACGACCTGCTGCGCTGGTCGGTGGCGCCCGACACCTTCGCTCGTCACCTCGACCTGCTCGGCGAGCTGGGCTGCACCGCCTGGACGATGAGCGACCTCGTCGGCTCGCTCGCCGCCGGACGGGAGCCTCCTGAGCGCCTCTGTCTCGTCACCTTCGACGACGGCTATGCGGACTTCGCCGAGCATGCCCTCCCCCGCCTTCAAGAGCGCGCCATCCCGAGCACCATCTACCTCACCACGGGGGCGCTCGGCGGCGTGCCCGACCCGGTAGTGCCGAGGATGCCGATCGCGCCGATGCTCTCCCTCGACGACGTGCCCGAGGTCGAAGCCCGCGGCGTCGAGATCGGTGCCCACAGCCACTCCCACTGGCAGCTCGATGCCATCCCGGCGCGCCTCGCCCGCGAGGAGATCCTGCGCTCGAAGCAGGTCCTCGAGGAGCGCCTCGGCCACGCCGTGCAGAGCTTCGCCTACCCCCACGGATACTCGAGTGCCACGGTGCGCGACCTCGTCGTGCGAGCCGGGTTCAGCTCGGCGGCAGCGGTGCGCAACGCCTTCAGCTCGGTCGCCGACAACCCGTTCGCCATCGCGCGACTGACCGTCGAGCGGGGCACCACGCTGGCGACGGTGCGCGACTGGATCGCCGGACGGGGGGCAGCCGTCGCTGCCAGCGGCGAGCTGGTGCGGACACAGCTGTGGCGCTGGTGCCGGCGAGCTGTGACGCTTCGAGAGCACCCCGGGCGGGCGATGACGCAGTATGTTGGCGGCTGAACGCTGTCCCTAGCGCCGCTGGTCGCCGCGAGGACGGTGTCGAGTGGTCGGCTCCGGGTCCGGGGACCCGGTGGGCGGGCACCGGGTGGCGACGCAGAGGAGACTGCAGGAGAAATCCTCACGTTGTCCACAGGATTCCGGGGATTGTGCAACAACTGGATCGGGTAAGGGGCTGTGCCGCTGGCGCTGGCTGCGGTCAGGCCCAGCGGACGGTGCGGGATTGGACACGCTCTTCTCATTCGGCCCCGATCCGGGGTCGGCTCAGCTCGCCCGCGGGATCGTGCGGCGCGTGCTCGAGGACCAGCCCGCCGACGTGCGCGAGACCGCGGCTCTCTTGACCTCAGAGCTGGTGACCAACGCCGTCATCCACACTCAGCACCCGTTCGAGCTCAACGTCGAGCGCTTCGACGACCGGATCCGCGTCACCGTCGCTGACGCCAGCCTCGAGGAGCCGGTGGTACGGGACATCGATCCCGGGCGCGAGCGAGGGCAGGGCCTGATCATCGTGCGGGCGCTGGCAACTGTCTGGGGCGTCGGCCGGCACCCCAACGGCAAGTCGGTGTGGTTCGTCCTCCGCCTGGCGGCAAACAGCGGCGTCCCGCAGATGGGCGGAGGCTGACGCTTTTGCGGGCCTCCGCGGGCGGCGCTCAGCCGATCAGGCCCTCCTGCTCTGCGAGCTGGAGCATCCGCAGCCGTGAGGCCCTGGCGCGAACGCCCTGACGCCAGGCGGCGAGCAGAGCGAGCCCGCTCACCACTCCCCAGCTCCAGAGGGCGATGCTGGCAGCGAGCGTTCCGCCCGTCGCCGAGGTGAGCAGGTAGACGAGCACCCCGGCCACGAGGCAGGCGACCGCTTGGACGATTCCGAGCTCGGCTAGCACCCTTACCGACCTTTCCGGCGCCCTGGGGGCGCCTTCTTCCCCCGCGGCGCCCGGCGTCTGAGCACCTTGGCGCCGCGCATCTGGAACTGCTGGCGGGCAATCGCCGCGCGACGGGCGGCACGCCGGTGCGAGCTGGCCACGACGAGCCGAGGGACCGCGGCGGCGGCCGCCGCGCATGCCAGGGCGACCAGCCACCAGACGAGCGTGGCAATCGTGGGGAAGCTGACCACAGCGAGCGAGAAGCCCGGCTCGCCGGCGTTGAGCAGGGCCAGCTGGCGCCGTGCCAGGGCCAGAGCCGGCTGGCGCACCGGCGCTCTCCCGCCGACGTCGACCTCGGACACCGCGCGTCCTGAGCGCAGCGTGACGAGCATGCGGTAGAGCTCCGGCGCGCTCGCCGTCTTCGGGGCGGCGTAGCTGACCCCCTGGATGGTCGTGCCGGGCACCGTGACAGAGCCGGTGCGGCGATAGGTGAGAACCGTCGGGGTGAGGTACACCGTGCCCATCTCGCGCTGCACGAGCGCCGCCTGCGAGGCCGTCGGAAGCTGATCGACGAGCACGCGGACGCTCACCTGGCTCGCCAGGGCCCCTCTCGCGACCCAGATGGACTCCCAGCTGCCGGTCGTATCAGGCGATGCCACGGACGCGGCGGCGAGGGCGGCGAGCCCGCTGGCCGAGGCAACCTGCGCCTGGGACGAGTAGGGCTTGGCCGGCAGCCCGAGGATCCCCGGCTTACCCACCAGCAGCGAGGTGAGCCTGCCCGGCTCGGCGTGACGGATCGGGACGAAGACGAGATAGCCGGCGAGCGCCAGGACGAGGACCGCACCCGGCGCCAGCAGGCTCAGCCAGCGGGGGCGGCTCGGCGAAGCGACCCCGCCGGCCCGGGCAGCACCACGGGGCCCGCCACCACGGGGCCCGCCGGCGCGGGCAGCGCCACGGGGCCCGCCGGCGCGGGGC
>DAHUZG010000363.1 GCA_027306715.1 Acidimicrobiaceae bacterium | reverse complement strand
AACACCTGCATCTTCTCGATCGACTTCGCCCTCTCGCTCATGGGCGACGTCCAGCAGTACTTCATCGACCACGAGATACGCCACTTCTACTCGGTATCGATCTCGGGCTACCACATCGCCGAGGCGGGCGCGAACCCGATCACCCAGCTCGCCTTCACCCTCGCCAACGGGTTCACCTACGTCGAGGCCTACCTCGCCCGGGGCATGGCGATCGACGACTTTGCCGGCAACCTGTCGTTCTTCTTCTCCAACGGGATGGATCCCGAGTACACCGTGATCGGGCGCGTCGCACGACGGATCTGGGCGATCGCGATGCGTGACCGCTACGGCGCCTCGGAGCGCTCGCAGCGCCTCAAGTACCACGTCCAGACCTCGGGGCGGTCGCTGCACGCCCAGGAGATGGCGTTCAACGACATCCGCACCACCTTGCAGGCGCTCTGCGCCATCTACGACAACGCCAACAGCCTGCACACCAACGCCTACGACGAGGCGGTGACGACCCCGAGCGGCGAGTCGGTGCGCCGGGCGCTGGCGATCCAGCTGATCATCAACAAAGAGTGGGGGCTGGCAGGCAACGAGAACCCGCTCCAGGGCAGCTTCGTCGTCGAGCAGCTGACCGACCTCGTCGAAGAGGCGGTGCTCGGCGAGCTCGAGCGCCTCGACGAGCGAGGCGGCGTCCTCGGCGCGATGGAGACCGGCTACCAGCGCGGCCGGATCCAGGACGACTCGATGCTCTACGAAGAGCGAAAGCACGACGGCTCGCTGCCGATCGTCGGCGTCAACACCTTCGTCAACCCCGGTCCCGAGGAGAAGCCCGAGCGGCTCGAGCTGGCGCGATCCACCGAGGAGGAGAAGCAGGGCCAGCTCAGCCGACTGCGCGACTTCCGGGCGCGCCACGCCGAGCAGCGGCCGGGCGCCCTCGCAGCCCTGCAGCAGGCGGCGCTCGAGGGCGGCAACGTGTTCGAGGAGCTGATGACGACGGTGCGCCACGCCAGCCTCGGCGAGATCACCCAGGCGCTGTTCGCGGTCGGCGGCTCGTACCGGCGGAATATGTGAGCATGACCGCCACGGCGCTGCGGGACCCCCCGGCGCGCCGGCGGTGGCGCCTGTGAGGGCGCCAGGAGGGAGGCTGCGGTGAGCGAGCTCGCGGAGCTGACGACAGCGACACCGTTCCGGGCGCCGGTCGAGGAGGTGCTGGTCGACCTCGAGGTCGCCGGTCTCGACGAGGTGCTGGGTTGCACGGCCTTTGCTGGAATCGACACGTCGACGGTCTCCGACGCCCTGGAGGGGCTCGGACGCTTCGCCGAGGAGGTCGTCGCCCCGACCGACGCCGTCGGCGACCGTGTGGGAGCCCGGCTCGATGCCGGCTCGGGCCGGGTCGTGCTGCCCGAGCCGATCGTCGCCGCCTACCGGCGCTACGTCGAGGCCGGGTGGGGGGCGCTGCAGTTCCCGGCCGAGCACGGCGGTGGCGGCCTTCCCGGCTGCGTCGGCCTCGCCGGCCAGGAGCTTCTTGCCGGCGCCAATCTCTCCCTCTCGCTCAACCCCGTCCTCACCCAGAGCGCCATCGAGCTGCTGCTCGCCTGGGGTGACGAGGCCCAGCGGCGCCGCTACCTGCCTCGCCTTCTCAGCGGCGAGTGGTGCGGGACGATGAACCTCACCGAGCCCGAGGCAGGCTCGGACCTCGGAGCCGTGAGCGCCCGCGCCGAGCGGGGCCCCGACGGGACCTGGAAGCTCAGCGGGACGAAGATCTTCATCACCTGGGGTGAGCACGACCTCTCGGAGAACATCGTTCACCTCGTCCTTGCCCGCACTCCCGGATCCCCGGCGGGAACTCGCGGCATCTCCCTGTGCGTCGTGCCGAAGTGCCTCGTCGGCGCCAGCGGCGAGCTCGGCGAGCGGAACGCGGTGCGGGTCGAGCGGCTCGAGCACAAGCTCGGCATCCACGCCAGCCCGACCTGCGTGATGAGCTACGAGGGGGCGGTCGCCGAGCTCGTCGGACCGGAGCGCGCCGGCATGAGGGCGATGTTCACGATGATGAACCTCGCCCGGGTGGCGATCGGCGTGCAGGGCCCGGCCGTCGGCGAGCGGGCCTACCAGCAGGCGCTCGCCTACGCCCGCGAGCGGCGACAGGGTCGAGCCAACGGAGCAGGGCCGGGAGCAGCTTCGCCGATCATCGAGCATCCCGACGTTCGCCGCATGCTCCTCACGATGCGCACCTCGGTGCTCGGTTCGCGCCTGCTTGCCTACCGGGCGGCGACGAGCGGTGACCTCGCCCGTCACGGGGCCCACGGGCGCGGCAGGACCGAGGCACAGGCGCTGGCCGATCTGCTGACGCCCCTCGCCAAGTCGCTGGCGAGCGACTCCGGCTTCGCCGTCGCCAGCCTCGGCATGCAGGTGCTCGGAGGGGTCGGCTACGTCGAGGAGACCGGCATGGCGCAGCGCCTCCGTGACGCTCGCATCGCCCCGATCTACGAAGGGACCAACGGCATCCAGGCGATCGACCTCGTCACGCGGAAGCTGCCGCGCGACGACGGCCGTGTGGCCAAGCAGGTGATCGCCGGCGTCGCCGGGACCGCGCGCCGCGCCGGGACGGAGTTGCCGGTGACCTCGGAGATCCTCGCCGAGTCGGCGGCGATCCTCACCGAGACGACGTCATGGCTGCTCGACCGGGTGGAGG
>DAHUZG010000358.1 GCA_027306715.1 Acidimicrobiaceae bacterium | reverse complement strand
TGGCGTCGACGACGTCGATGAGCTCGCCGACCGGGACAGCTGGCGGTCGGCTGGCGTTGGTCCGCTCGTCGCGGCCGCGGTAGGTGACGACGAGGTGCTCGCCGGCAGCCAGCACGGCGTCGAGCAACAGCTGGCGGTCCTCGCCGCGCAGGTCCCGGTCGCCCACCCACGGGTCACGGCTGACGAGGTCGTCGCCGTCCTCGACGCCGGCGCGGGGGAAGGCGCCGTCGTCCATCCCGAGCAGGCAGACGACGCGGTGCGGGACCGAGCGCATCGGCACGAGCGTGCAGATCGTCAGCTGGCCGGTACGGAAGTTCGCCCGCGACGGTCTGCCGCGCAGGCGGTCGCCGAGCAGGCTCTGCAGCTCGGCGAGGGTGACGCCGACGCCGTCGGCACCGGGCGCGGCGGCTGCCTCGCCGGCCACCTCGTCGAGCAGGCGGTCGACCTGGAGCCGCTGCCAGCGCTCCGGCTCGGCCGCCAGGGCGAGCCGGTCGAGCCCGTCTTGGAGCAACCCGGTCCAGGCGGCGACCGTGAGCAGGGGAGGCCGCTCGGCCGGCGGCTGCAGCTCGTCGAGGGTCGTCGCCAGCCGCTCGACGAGCTCGGCGAGACGCCCGGCGAGCTCCACCTCGGCGCTGACGACGTCGTCGAGCGGCAGCACGCCTCCGACGAGGCGGCACTCCTCCTCGGCGACAGCGACGCCGAGGAGGAGGCGGTCGAGCCCGCTTCGCCAGCTGTTCGCCTCGAGCGAGCCGAGGCCGAAGCCGGCGCGGTGGACGGCGTCGAGGCCCCAGCGCACGCCTGCGGCGGTGACCCAGCCCCGCACGCGTGCGAGCTCGTCGTCGTCGAGCATGAACCGGCGGCGCACCGGTGCCATCGCCGCCAGGTCGAGCACCTGGGAGGCGGTGAGGCGCGAGCCGGCCAGCTCGAGCAGCTTCGAGAGCACGGCGAAAAGGGGATTGGTCTGGCGCAACGAGCGATCGGCGAGCCGCACGCGCAGCTCCCCCACCGGGTCGGCGCGGCCCGGCTCTGCCGGCGCCGCCCCGCCGTCGAAGGCGGCCCGGATGAGCGGCGCCCAGCTCTCGATGTCCGGGCACATGACGACGACGTCGCGAGGCTCGAGCGTCGGGTCGGCGGCGAGCAGGCCGAGGACGGCGTCGCGCAGGACCTCGACCTGGCGCCCGCGGCCGTGGCAGTCGTGCACCTGCACGCTGTCGTCGCCGGCGACAACCAGCAGCCGCTCGTCAAGTGCGCCGGGGAGCGGGCGGCCCGGTGGCGTCCGGTTGGCGCGGATGTCGGCCTGGATGCGGCCGAGCAGCGTCGCCGGCGAAGGCTCGGGCGACGGATGGTGAACGCCGCCTCCGCCCGTCCCTCCCGCAGCGCCCCCCACCGCGCCCCCGACCGCGCCCCCCGCAGTGGCACCCGAGGCGGCACCCGAGGCGGCATGCAGCACCACCTGCATCTCGCGGGCGTCGCGCCCCCAGGAGGCGAGGAGCGGGTTGCGCGCCAGCTCGGCGCTCGGATCCTGGCGGCGTCGCGGCAAGGCGGCGGAGGCCCCGGCCGGGACGTCCTGCGCCTCCTCGAGGCGGGCGGCCACGGCGTCCCAGAGCACCGGCGAGGGGTGGAGCAGGAAGAGGTGCACCTGGCGCTCGCTGGCAAGCGCACGGAGCACCTCGAGATAGCTCGGCGGCAACCGGGTCAGGCCGAACAGCGACACCCGCGCCGGCACGTCCACCTCGACCCGGCCCTCGGCGATCGCCCGGCACGCCTCGACGAGGCGCTCCGCCGGGCTCGGGACGCCGATCCGCTCGCGCAGCCGGCACCACAGCTCGGCCTGCCAGACGAGGTCGTCGGAAAGGACGGCGCCGGCGGCGTCGCGCAGCTCGCCGGGACCGTCGACACGCCCGGCCGCCCAGGCCCGCACCATCGCCGGGCGGTGCACGCCGTAGCGGTCGAAGAGGTCGGCGACGTGACGCAGAGCGGCGAATCGCTGCCCCCGGCCGGCGCGCTCGAGGTGGGCGGCGAGGACGCCGCACCAGGGCTCGCCCGAGCACTTCTCGACGACCTCGATGAGCGGCCAGACAGCACGCTCGGGCGCCCACGGGTCGCCGGGCGGCTCGAGGCGGAGGCGGCCCGGCGAGCCGGCTCCCGCGGTCGACGCGACCGCGGCCGAGAGCGTGGCCGCGTGCGCGGCCGACAGCGCCGCCGCCAGCAGGCGCTCGGGGAAGGGGAAGACGACATTGGCACAGACCCCGTCGCCCGCTCCCGGGCGTGCTCCGAGCACGCCCGCCAGCTGCTGGCTCAACCAGCGCTCGACACCGCTGGTGGGGACGGCGACGACCTCCTCGGCGAAGGGGTCCTCGAGCGGGCGGCTGAGCACGGCGGCCAGCGCGGCGACGAGAGCGTCGGCTCGCTCGGATCGCTGCACATGAAGCACCGGCCCGTCATAGCAGAGCGCTGTCTCACCTCTCGGCCCGCGGCCCCTGTCCGGCGAAGGCGTAGCGTCTCGACCCGTTCGTCGACAGCCGCCGCTGCCGGGCAGGGCCGGTGGCGGCGCCACGACCCCCTGGAGGTCAGCCGTGCCCGAGAGACCGCCGCCGGAGTGGATCGACTGGCTCGCCGGCGGCACCGCCGCGTTCGCCGAGGCCGCCGGCGGCGCGGACCTCACAGCACCTTCGTTGCTGCCGGGGTGGCGGCGTGCTCATGTCGTCGCCCACGTCGCCCGCAACGCGCGCGGCATCGCCAACCTGCTCAGCTGGGCGCGCACGGGCGTCGTCACCCCGATGTACGCCAGTCCTGAGCAGCGTGACGCCGACATCGAGAGCGACGCCCTGCTCGAGCGCGCGGCGCTGCTCGCCGGCCTCGCGGAGGGCGCGGCGGTGCTCGACGAGGCGCTGGCGGCGATGCCGCCGGCGTCATGGGGCGCAGCGGTGCAGATGGCGAACGGACGCGAGGTCACCGCCCGGTACACGATCTGGATGCGCCTTCGCGAGCTGTGGGTCCACCTGGTCGATCTCGCCGGGGGCCGCGACTTCTCGGACCTCCCGCCGGAGCTGGCGAGGACGATCCTC
>DAHUZG010000355.1 GCA_027306715.1 Acidimicrobiaceae bacterium | reverse complement strand
GCGGACCGGCTCCCCGAGGTGGCGATCGTGAGGACAGCGCTCGGCGAGGGGCCGCGCCTGCTCGAGGCGGCCGCCGCCGCAGGCTTCGACGGGCTCGTGGTCGAAGCGGCGGGCGCCGGCCACGTCAGCGTGGCGGCGGCGCGACTGCTCGGAGAGCTAGCACAATCGGTGCCAGTTGTGATCGCCTCCCGCGTCGGCGCCGGTGCGCTGCTGCGCTCGACCTACGGCTTCGAAGGGGGCGAGATCGACCTCGCCCGCCGGGGCCTGATCGGGGCGGGATGGCTGCCGGCAGGAAAGGCCCGGCTCCTCCTCCTCGCCCTGCTCGCCGCCGGCGCCGGACGGTCGGAGATCGCTGCCCGCTTCTCGGTGCTCTCCGGGTAGAACAGGACCATGGCCTTTTACGCCCCAGTGCTGGGTCTGCCTCGCCAGGTCCCGAGCTTCAGCTACTGCGATGCTCCCGACGACAAGCTGCTCGGGCACGCGTCGTGCCTCGCCACGGCCGGGCGTGAGCCGGCGGAGATCACCGCCTCGCCCGAGCCGGAGACCGTCGAGCTCGCCGGCTCGACGCTCGCCGCCTTGGGGGCCTGAGAGCGGCCGTCGGCTCGTGTGCGGTCGCTACGTCTCGGCGACACCGGTCGAGGAGCTGGCGAGCTACTTCGCCGCCGTTCCCGACTCCGAGCTCGGCCGAGCCGCGCTGGCGCGCTACAACGTGCCGCCCACCGAGGCGGTGCTCGGTGTCGTCGCCGACGGACCGTCCCGGCGGTGCCGGCCCGCCAAGGCCTGCGAGGACGACTCGGGCGAGGAGCTCGGAGAGGGCGGAGCCGCCGGGCAGCACCGGCACATCCGGGCGTATCGCTGGGGGCTCGTGCCCTCGTGGTCGTCGGACATCCACTCGGGGGCGCGCGCTTTCAACGCCCGCGCCGAGACCGTGGCGCGCCAGCCGCTCTTCCGCTCCGCGTTCCGCTCGCGGCGGCTGATCGTCCCGGCGACGGCGTTCTACGAGTGGCGCCGAGAGGGCCGCTCTCGCCAGCCGTACGTCTTCAGCCGCGCCGACGGCGCCCCGCTCGCCTTCGCCGGCCTCTGGGAGACGTGGCGCCGGACGCCTGACGAGCCGTGGCTGCGCACCTTGGCGGTCATCACCGCCGCCGCCGGGCCTGACGTCTCGTTCGTCCACGACCGCCAGCCGGTCGTGCTCGATCCTTCCGATGTCAGCACCTGGCTCGATCCCGAGGAGCGGGACGCCGCTCGCCTGCAGGCCCTGCTCGTCCACTCGCCGGCGGGCACCCTTGCCTCGTACCGGGTGCGCCCCCTCGTCGGCAGCACCGCCAACGACGGGCCGCAGCTGCTCGAGCCGGCCGCTGCTGAGCAAGCACGCCCCTGACCGGGTCGGCCACGGGCGGGGCGGGCGATCAGCCCAGCTCCGCCCCGTGGTCGTGGACCTCGTCCACCGAGCCGTCGGCGTGGTGCACGACGTGCACCACCCGGCTGCGCCGTGCCCGCTCGCAGCCGGCGGCGATGGCCTCCTCGCGGTCGGGGTAGCGGGAGATCTGCCCGTAGCCCTCGAGCTCGGTGGTCCACAGCCCTTCGGAGACGAGGGTGTGCACACGGCCGGTGGCTCCGGCTGCGGCCGGCGCCCGTGTCGGGGCCGCGCGCAGCCGCACGCCGCTCGGGGGACGGGACGGATCGGCGGGGATCACCGGGAGCAGCAACCAGCCGTCGTGCCCGGGCCCGGTGTGGACCCTCACGGTGCCGGCGATGCGCTCCGGCGGCCGGTCGGCGGGGTGGCCGTGGGTGAGCGGCGCCATGTGCTCGTCGTTGGCGCGCAGCTCGAGGCGCAGGTGCTGCCCCGGCGCGAGCACCATCGAGGTCGGCCAGATCTCGACGTCGAGGGCGGTGGGCTCACCGGGGACGAGGGGCTCGGGATCGTCGTGGGTGTGCCACGGCCGGTACGGCAGTGAGCGCTTTGGGTCGAGTCGCCGGTGCGAGGCGCGCAGCCAGCCGAGCGCCATCGGGACCGGGCCGCCGCGTGGACCGATGCCGAAGATCTCCGTCCCGTCAGCACCGATCTGGCGCAGCGAGACGAACAGGTCGGCGTCCTCGGTGCTCGAAGAGACCCACACCCGCAGACAGACCGGCCCGGTCAGCTCCGTCGGCTCGCTCACCGGCTCGGCGTCGAACGCGGCGGCGCCCTGCGGCGAGGGATAGCTCGTCTCGGCCTGAGCGACGGGCGGCTCGCCGCGAAGCGAGCAGTCGCCGGCGTCGAGGTAGCGCTTGGTCCACTGCGTCCGGGCGAGCGGCCACTCCCACTCGTCACGCCACTCGATCTCGTTGCCGTGGCGCACCGCGAGCCGCACCGGGGCTTCGTCCTTGACGCCGTTGTCCTCGCCACGCAGGAAGTGGTCGAGAAAGCGCAGCTGCTCGGCCTTGCCCCACTCGGTGTAGAACGGGTCGAGGTGCGAGCCGGTGAGCATCACCAGCCGGCGCTCGGGCGAGCGGGCGCGGGCGAAGCCTTCGACGTTGCCGCGCAGGTGCAGGTGGAAGGCGCCCCAGTTGCCCACCGAGAGCAGCGGCACCTCGATCCGCTCGAGCTCGGCGGAGCGCTCGCGGTACCACTCGTCGTCGAGTGGCCGGAGAGGGAGCTCGTCACGCCAGTTGACCGCCGGCGGCGCCCCGAGCACGGGCTGCTCGATGAAGTGGTGCTGCCACCAGAAGTCGATGAAGCCGTCGGCGTAGATCCCGCCCTGGTGGGTCCAGTCGCGGTAGAGGTCGTTGGCGCCTTCCCACGGGACGATGGCGGCGAGATGCGGCGGCGCCAGCGCGGCGACCTTCCACTGCACGATGGCGTAGAACGAGACACCGAGCAGGCCGACCTTGCCGTTGCACCACGGCTGTGAGGCCAGCCATTCGATGGCGTCGTAGTGGTCGGCGGTGTCCAGCGCGCTCAAGGGGTCGAGCATCCCTTCGGAGTTGCCGATGCCACGGGGGTCGAGGCGGGCCAGGGCGTAGCCCTTCGGGACCCACCACGCGGGGTCGGGCGTCTCCCAGACGGCGAGAGGACTGAGCTCGAAGCCGTGGTCGGGGTAGCGGTCGAGCCAGGAGATGTCCTTGCCGTAGGGGCTGATCGAGAGGATCACCGGGAGCCCGGCCTGCCCCTCGGGACGGAACACGTCTGCTCTGAGGACCGTCCCGTCACGGGTGACGACCGCGAGGTCACGCTCGACGCTCATCGGCGCCGCCGGCGCCGCGCCGGCGGCGTCGGGGGCGCCGGCCTGATCTTCCTCAGCGCTCATCGCCGCCTCGCCCGGCTCGGGCGGGGACTATCGGCAGGCTCAGGTACGCCGGCCGCTCTCCCCCGGTGTGGATGGTGTGCCGCCCGCTGTTGCGGGTGTCGTAGGAAAAGGCCTCGAACCAACCGGGCTCTCGGATGTAGCGGCCGGCGATGCGAAGCCGCAGCGTCTCGCCGGCGTGCCAGAGGCGCGACGTCGGCACGAGCCCGATCTCGAGCTCGACAGGCTCGCCGGGGACCACGGGCAGCGCCCGGCGGTGCGCGTGGACGGGCTCGCCCTCGGCCGGGGAGCCGGGCTCGAGCTCACGATGCGACGCCCGCAGCATCCCCCAGGTCCCGGGATGCGACCGGCCGAGGACGAACGTCGGCAGCTCGCTGCCCCCGGCGGAGAGCTTGAGCACCGTGACGAAGAGGTCGATGTCCTCACCGGCGTCGGCCTCCACCGTGAGCGAGACCGACATGTACCCGGTGACCTCGGTGTCCTCGGTGAAGCGCACGTCGAAGACCGCCTCGCCGCTCGCCGCGTCGTAAAAGGCGGCAGCGGGAGCCGCCGGGGGCGAGCCGGCGAGCGAGCCGGTGGCGGCGTCGAGGTAGAGGTGCCTCTGCTCGGCCCGCTCGAGCGGGAACGAGCTCTCCGGCCGGCGCCGCACGTGGTCGTCCTCGCCGGCGTCCATGACGTCGAGGCGCACCGGCGGCGTGAGCTCCCAGCCGTTGCGGATGCCCATCAGGTAGCGGTCGAAGAACAGGCGCAGGTCGGCGATGTTCTCCGGCGCGTAGTAGTCCGGCCACTCGAACTCGCGGTGGATCCGCAGCCATTTGCGGCTCGACGCCAGGGAGCGGAAGGCACGGATCGAGCCGCGTAGATGGAAGTGGCTCCAACCGGCGGCGACGTAGGCAGGGACCGAGATCGCCTCGAAGGCGGGAATCTTGTCCTGCCAGTAGGCGTCGAGGAAGGGATGGGCCTCGGCCATCGCCACGACCTGCTCGGCGCGTCCGAGACCGAGGCGGTCGTCGACGATGTGGCCGAGGAACCCGACCTCGCGGATCCCTCCCGGGCAGGCGAGCTCGCGGTACAGGTCCGAGAGGCCTTCCCAGGGCGCGATGCAGGCGAGGTGCGGCGGCTGGGCGGCGGCGGCGAACCACTGGGCGACAGCGAGCCAGGAATTCCCCGACATCCCCACCTTGCCGCTGCACC
Source organism: Acidimicrobiaceae bacterium (assembly GCA_027306715.1). Classification (GTDB taxonomy): domain Bacteria; phylum Actinomycetota; class Acidimicrobiia; order Acidimicrobiales; family Bog-793; genus DAHUZG01. The sequence goes on along the minus strand of DAHUZG010000355.1, from coordinate 11,664 downwards.
ACGGCTGGGCGGCGACCCATTCGACGAGGTCGTAGCAGTCACGGCCCTCGGCCGACGACCACATGAGGATGTCCCCCTCGGAGTCCCCCGAGCCGCGGGCGTCGGGGTTGACCACGGCGTAGCCGTAGCGGCACCAGTAGAACGGGTCCGGGCCCTCGAACTTCGTCGCCGGCGAGCACGTCCCCTCGGGCACGCCGTGCGCCCTCCGGCCGGCGTAGCCCTCCCGCTTGCCATACGGGCTCCAGGCGACGATCGCCGGCAGGCCGCTCGCCCCCTCCGGCCGGTAGATGTCGGCGTAGATGGTCGTACCGTCGCTCAGCTCGATCGACACGTCGCGGTCGGCGCGCACCCCGTCGACGACGGCGCTCGACGGGTCGGGCGGCGGGAAGCGCTCGCCGAACTCCTCCCGCCGATGCCGGGCGGCGAGGAGCACCTCGATCTCCTCGTAGCCGCCGCCGGGGGTCGGGATCTGGCGCAGCTGGCTGTCCATGACCGCTCAGAACCCCGCAGTGCCGCCGATGAAGGCGGCAGGCGGGACGTCGAGGACGATCTCGTCGATCTCGGGAAGCGACCCGACGAGGTGCTGCTCGAACGCGTAGCGGGCGGCAGCCTCGAGGTTGCGACGGTTCGCCTCCCCGAGCCCGAACTCCCAGGGATCGTCGCCGAAGCGCCGCTCCTGGTCCTCCCAGGCGTCCTCGAAGAACACGAGCGGGACGATGCGCGGGTTCCGGACCCGGTCGTAGGCGAGCCGCTTGGCCTGCTCGAAGGCCCGGGAGAGCGACGCAGCCGCCCAGGGGTGCTCGGCGAGGACCTCCTTCTTGATCGTGACGATGTGCATGATCGGGAAGATCCCGGTCTTCTCGTAATAGCGGATCTCCTCGCGGCGCGCATCAGGGAACAGCCGTCCGACCCGCGGGTCGCGACGCAGGATCGGGCCCGGCAGACCGGGACCGATGAGCGCCTCGAGCTCGCCGCTCGACAGCAGCGCGTCGACCGCGTCGAGAAGAGCGGAGTCGACCGCCCTGCCGGCGGCGGGCGGAGCCGGCGCGAGGTCGCCGAGCATCGGGTGGCGCGCGGCGTTGGGCGAGCTGTAGAGGTCCACCCACTCCACCGCGTCGTAGGCGACGCCGTAGTGCTCGTTGAGGATCCCCTTGATCCAGATCGTCGCAGCGGCGTTCGAGCCCGCCATCCCCACCTTCCGCCCGGCGAGGTCGGCGGGCTCGAGGATCCCGGCGGCGGTGTTGACGAAGATGAAGCCGTGCCGGAAGCGGCGGTGCGGGAACACCGGGAGCGCGGTGATCGGCACGCCCGCCTCGAGGGCGACCATGTAGTTCATGACGTTGAACTCGGCGACGTCGCATTCCTGGCGCCGATCGACATGGAAGATGCGGTCGCGGTCACCGGTGAGCACAGTCAGCTCGATGCCGTCGGGCTCGATCGTGCCGTCCCACAAGGCGCGGGTCGTCTCGTAGGGTCCGCAGGCGAGCGACAGTCTCAACCTCGGCATGCAAAAAGCTCCTTCATCTCCGGCGGCATCTCCGGCGGTTCGGCCCTGGCGGTGCAGCTCTGGCGGTGCAGCGAGCAGACGGGCACGGCGAAGGATGCCACCGCTGGGCGGGAGGCGCCATCCGCCGTGGCCGGGGCGCGAGAGAAGCGCCGGCGTGCCACGGCGGGGACGGCCATTTGTCCCACCTGGCGGGACATTTGCACCCCCTTGCGGGAAGCGCGGCACATCTTCTAACTTGCGCCGAGGGCGGACGCGGCGGGCTGGACCGCCGCTCGCCTGCGGGCGACGGCATTTCGCCGCCGGGAGCCCGACGACTCGAGGAGGCGGTGGAGTGCAGACTCACGGGAAGCGCACGGCGAGAATCGTCCTCGGCGCGACGGCGTCGCTGGGCCTGGCGCTCGCCGGGATCACTGCCGCTGCCGGCCTCCCCGCCGGCGCTGCGGCCCGGCCGGGCCGCTCGGTCAGCTCGGCGCAGCTGACCACCGTGTCGATCGGCATCGCCGCGCCCGAGGGGAATCTGCTCCTGCCGCTCTACGCCGAGCAGAACGGCTTTTTCAAGAAGCACGGCATCGACGCCAAGGTGGTGATCCTCACCGGCGGCACGATCTTGCAGGCCCTCGCCGGCGGCGCCATCCAGTTCGCCTCGATGGGCGCGCCCGAGCCTGAGGAGGCCGTGCTCAACGGCACCCGGATGGAGTGGCTGGCGAGCTGGGACAACCGCACGCCCGTGCAGCTGATCGGGGCGCCCGGGATCACGAGCATCAAGCAGCTCGCCGGCAAGCCGGTCGGGATCACGGCCGCCGGTTCGACGACCGACGTGCTTCTCGGCTTCGCCTTGAAAGAGGCCGGGATGTCGCTGAGCGACGTGCACATCGAGCCGCTCGGCTCCCAGGGCAGCCTCAACGGCGCCTTCGTCGCCGGGACGATCGATGCCCAGATCCTCGGGCCGCCCGACACCGAGCTGATGCTGCGAGCCAAGCCGGGCTCGAGCGTCCTCGTCAACTTCGCGAGCAAGTACGCCTATCCCGGCGGGGGCGCCGTCGCCATGAGCGCCTACGCGCGCAGCCACAAGGCCGTCGTGCTCCAGGTGCTGGCCGCTTTGAGCGCGGCGCTGCAGAGCTGGCGGCACAACCCGTCCGCCGCCGAGTTCACCATCGTCGGCGCCTCGCCCGGCACGACCGCCGTGGAGGCCAAGGAGACCTACCGCACCGACATCGCCTCCATCAACCCGAGCATGCTGCCGTCGCCGGCTGCCGAGCGGGACGTGCTCCGCTCGCTCGAGGTCTTCCCGCAGTTCCTAGCCGCGGCGCGCAAGGCAAGGCCGGCTGAGTTCTTCGACCTGGCCCCTCTCGAGCAGCTCAACCGGGGCTGACGGCGGCCCCCGAACCGTCGCCCGCCGCGTCCGCCGCCGCCGGCGGCGTCCGTCGGCGGCGGCGGCGCCGGCGGACGGGCGGCAGCACGAGCGCGCAGGCGATCGTGGTGCCGGCAAGGGCGAAGAGCTCCGGGTACCAGGAGTAGCCCTCGTAGAAGAAGACGACCCTGTGTCGCCCGGCGGGGATGCGGACGCCGACGCGCGCCGGAGCGAGCATCTCGGTCGCCGCCGGTCGCCCGTCGACCGAGACGTGCCAGCCGGGATCGAACGACTCTTTCAAGAGCACCACCGCCGGGCGGCTCGCCACCACCGTCGCCGCCGCCCTCCCGGAGTCGAGCGCCAGCTGCTCGGAGACGATGCGACCCGGCGGCGAGGTCGGGTCGGCGCCCGGTGCAAGCGTCGGCGCCGGAGCCCGGCCGCCCGCCCAGGCGACGGTCGGGTAAGCGCCCCGTGCCGCCTGCGAGGAGTCGACGAAGCGGGCCGACTGCACCGAGACGTCGGTCCGGCGCTCCGTGATCGAACCCTGGGTGTCGACGACCTGCAGGTAGCCGGTCCCCGCCAGCGTCGTGGCCACGCTGAAAAGCGAATAGCTGCCGGCGCTCGCCAGGCGCCGGGCCGGCACCGGAGGCGTCTGGCCGCTCGGCAGCAGCAGGTAGCGGACGGCGAAGATGGAGTAGTCGGCCGGCGAGGAGTCCTCGAAGTGCGGCTCGGCGTCCGACATGAGCGACGCCGAGCGCAGTGAGAACCCGATGGCGTCGATCCCCTCGTCGGCGAGGTAGGCGTAGAGCGGGACGTAGCCGACGACGAACCTCTGTCCGAATGTGGTGCTGAGGGTGCCGGCGTAGACGCGCCCGCCCCCACGCCGGCGGACGATCGCCAGCAGGCGGTTGAGCTGCGCGCCGGAGGTGGCGTCGACGCTTTGCTGGTAGGCGATGTCGCGGGCGTCGAGCCCGGCGTAGGCGGCGCGCTGGGTCCAGGCCGGCGCCAGCGCCACCACGCCGGCGACGACGACGATCAGCCGCAGCGTCGCCGGCAGCCAGTTCCTCCCCCGGCGGGCGGCGCTGAGCTGCCCGGCCGGCGCCGCCTTGGGTCTCGTCGCCAGGCGCCAGCCGGCGGCGGCGAGCAGCGCCAGGGCGCGGGCGAGAAGGCTCGCCCCGACGCCGGCGAGGAAGATCCCGCAGAGCTCGACGCCGGCCAGGAAGCGCCGCCAGAACAGATCGGCGTGGCCGGGGACGAGGTCGACGAGCGGACCGAGGGTCGGTTTGCCGAAGAAGAGCACGAGGGCGGCGACGAAGACGACGACAAGGGCCCGCGCCGGCGCGTGCCGCCGGGCGACGAAAAGGCATCCGAGCAGGCCGATAAGGACGAGGGCGGTGACGACCGGGGGCCGCCCCTTGTCGAACAGCTGGCCGTCGAACAGCCAGGTAAGGATCGCCCGGGCACCGAAGGAGGTGGCCGAGGAGGTGTTGGAGAGATACTCGTTGCGCGCCGCCCACTCCCGGCTCATGAAGACCGGCACGACCACCCAGCTCGAGGCGAGCAGCGCCCCGGCGCCGACGATCACCGCTCGAGCGGCCCAGGCAAAGAAGCGACGGCTGCCGACCACGACGAAGGGGAGAGCGACGATCGGGACCGCGACGAGGTAGCCCGTCAGGTAGTGGAAGCTGACCGTGAGGGCATCGAGGACGATCGCCGCCCCGATGAGGCGCCGGCGCGAGATCGCCTGGAAGGTCGCACCCCACGCCATCGGGATCACCCACATCGCCCACAGCTGGGTCCACACCCCCCAGCCGACCCAGAGGTAGCTCCCCCACTCGTAGCCGACCCCGGGCACGCTCGTGAGCAGCGGCGAGACCGCCGCCGAGGCGGCGGCGGCCCACGGGCTCAGCCCGAACATCCGCGCCCCGAGGTAGACGCTCACCGGCCAGGTCGCCAGCAGCAGGTAGTTCGACCAGCTGAAGGCATGGAGCGGTCCGATCGCGAGCCCGATGGCGCCGGTCAGGATCGACGGCAGCGCCTGGTAGTGCAAGTACACCGGCGAGCCGCTGTTGATGAGCGGGAACCACGACGTGAGCGGGTCATGGCCGGCGGCGAGGCGCTGGCCGGCGAAGCGCACCATCTCGCTGTGGAAGGCCATGTCGTTGAGCCAGGCGACCGGCATGGCCTCGGCGCGCAGCTCGACCAGACCGAAGGCGACGGCCGCCGCCACGAGGGCGAGCGGGCCGAGCGGCAGTGAGCGCCGAGGTGGGCGGAGGACCCGCAGCATGGTCCACGAACGCTACGGCGCTCGGCGAAGGATTCCCACCCGGCCGGCCCCGGCCGGCGCGGCGTCGCCGCGTCGCGGCGTCAGCCGACCTCGGGCGCCCCCCGCTCGGCCGCCGTGCACCTGGCGCAGCGACCGATCACGGCGAAATGGTGCGAGTCGACGACGAAGCCGTAGCGACCGGCGACGAGGGCGGCGAAGTCCTCGAACAGCTCGTCGGGAGCTTCGTGCATCGCTCCGCAGCCCTCGCAGACGAGGTGGCCGTGGGCGGTCGCCGAGAGGTGGTAGGTGGCCGGCCCGTGCCCGAGATGGGCATGGGAGACGACGCCGCGGCGCTCGAGCTCCTCGAGGTTGCGGTAGATCGTCGAGAGATGGATGTCCGGCGCCTCGGACTGCACCTGTGAGGCGAGCTCCTCGGCCGTCGCGTGCTCACCGCGCTCGACGAGCGTGCGGACGAGCAGCCGTCGCGAGGTGGTGATCCTGCTGCCGCCGGTACGAAGCAGCTGGAGCACGTCCTCGACGGCGTCACCACCGCCGGCATGCGCCTCGCCCGGCGGCACGCCGGGCTCAGTACGGGATGCCGCCAAGGGTCACCTGGACGGTGTGGCTGGCGCCGGTCGGATCGACGTAGGTGACGCTGAGGCGCTGGCCCGGGCGGTGGGCGGCGACGGTGCCGTGCAGCGCGGCGAAGGTCTTCGTCGACTTCCCGTCGATAGCGGTGATCGTGTCGCCTGAGACCAGGCCCGCCCGTTCCGCCGGGCCGCCTGGGGTCGTGCCCTGGACGAGCACGCCGGCGACCGCCGGCCCGGTCGGTCCCGAGGCGCCGAAGACGCTCCCGCCGCCGTTGCCGACACTGGCCGAGCCGATGAACACTCCGAGGAACGGCGCCAGGCCGATGCTGACACCGTTGCCGCCCTTGCCCTTCATGATCTGGCGGGCGATCGAGGCGGCGCGATTGATCGGGATGGCGAACCCGATCGTCGCCCCGGTGTCGGCGGAGTACGCAGCGGTGTCCATCCCGATCACCTTGCCGCTCGTCGTGACGAGCGGGCCGCCCGAGTCGCCCTGCTGGATGTCGGCGTCTGTCTGCAGCATGTCGTGCAGGGTCTCATTCGTGCTCGTCGCCGCGTCGCCGGCGGTGATCGTGCGACCGAGGGCGGTGATCGCTCCCGAGACCACCGTCGGCGGGCCGCCCTGGCCGAGAGCGTTGCCGAGGGCGATCACGCTCTGACCGACCGTGGTCGAGGAGGAGTCGCCGAGCTGCACCGTCGGCAGCCCGGAGACGCCGCGGATCTTGATCACCGCCACGTCGTCGGTGGCGTCGTAGCCGACGACGTCAGCGGGATAGGCGCCGGTACGGCCGGCGATGGTCACCTCGACGCTCGTCGTGTTGTCGATGACATGGTTGTTGGTGAGCACGTAGCCGGACGAGGTGAGGATCATCCCCGTCCCCGCCGCGGGTCCGGCGGTAGCGACATTGACGTCGATGTCGACCACGGCCGGGTCGAGCGCATCCTTCACCCGCGAGATGACGGCCGGGCTGGCCCCGCCGGCCGGCGTGGCCGGCGTCGAGCCGCCGCCGGTCGAGCCGGCGGCGCCGGAGCCGAGGCCGCCGTTGGCGCCGCTTGCTCCCGAGCGCGACCCCCCGGTGACGCCGCTCGCCGCCGGCGAGGGCGCGTTGGAGTTGTTGAGCAGCACCTCGAGGCCGGCGCCGAGCCCCCCCGCGAGGACAACCACGCCGAGCAGCCCGAGCAGCGCCTGGCGCCCACCGCGCCGGCGGCTCCCGCCGGATGCGGGCGTGCCGGACGGGGGCCCGCCGGACGGGGGGGTGCCGGGGTGCCGGGGCACCCAGCCGTAGGGCGGCCCGGACCCGTAGGGCCCGGCGGGAGGGCGCTGCCCGTAGAAGAGGGGGGCGGCGCGGTCATCTCCTGCCGGCGCGGGGTGGAACGACGCCGGCTGGGCCGGTGCCTGCTCGCCGGGCGCGGCCCACCAGGCAGGCGGTCCGGCGGGCTCGACCGGCGCCGGCGCGGCCGGTGCCTGCTCGCCGGGCGCGGCCCACCAGGCAGGAGAGCCCGGCACCGGCCCGGCGCCGGCGCTGCCGTCGAGCTGCTCGTCCATCGTTCCTCCCTGTCGGGCGCCGCTCCCGGACCGCCCCATCTTGCCCTGACGTCCTCGGGCCAAGCTGTGAGAACGCTTGGAGGAGGCTGTTGACAGCCTCGGCCCGCTGGCCTCGACGGCCGCCCGCTCAGGCCAGCGCCACCAGGTCCGCCAGGTCGTCGCTCCAGTGGTCCTCGACCCCGTCGGGCATCAGCAGCACCCGCTCGGGCGCCAGCGCGTCGACCGCTCCCTGGTCGTGGGTGACAAGCACGATCGCACCACGATAGTTGCGCAGCGCGGCGAGGACCTCGGCGCGGCTGGCGGGGTCGAGGTTGTTCGTCGGCTCGTCGAGCAGCAGCACGTTGGCCGAGGAGACGACGAGGGTGGCTAGCGCGAGACGCGTCTTCTCGCCGCCGGAAAGCGTGCCGGCGCGCTGGCCGGCGCGCTCGCCGCTGAAGAGGAAGGCGCCGAGCACGCGCCGCAGCTCGGCGTCGGTCATCTGCGGCGGGGCGGCGTGGCGGACGTTGGCGAACACGCTGGCGCGGCTGTCGAGGGTCTCGTGCTCCTGGGCGTAGTAGCCGAGGCGCAGGCCGTGGCCGGCGACGACCTCCCCGGCGTCCGCCTCCTCGACGCCGGCGAGCAGCCGGAGCAGCGTCGTCTTGCCGGCGCCGTTCAACCCGAGCACGACGACGCGGCTCGAGCGGTCGATCGCGAGGTCGACGCCGGAGAAGATCTCGAGAGAGCCGTAGGACTTCGAGAGGCCGACGGCGCTGAGCGGCGTCCGCCCCGACGGCGCCGGATCGGGGAAGCGCAGCTTGGCGATCTTGTCGCGGGCACGCTCCTCGGCGAGGCCGCCGATCATCTTCGCCGCCCGCCGATCGAGCTGGTGGGCGGCACGAGCCTTGGTGGCCGTGGCGCGCATCTTGTCGGCCTGGGCGCGAAGAGTCGCCACCTTGCGCTCGGCGCTCACCCGTTCGAGGCGCCGGCGGCGATCGTCGGCCGCCTGCTGGGCGAGGTAGGCGCGCCAGCCCATGTTGTACACGTCGAGCACCTGGCGATTGGCGTCGAGGTGGAAGACCCGGTTGACGGTCGCCTCGAGCAGGTCGGTGTCGTGGCTGATGACGACGAGGCCGCCCTCGTGCGCACGCAGGTAGCTGCGCAGCCAGGTGACGGAGTCGCCGTCGAGGTGGTTGGTCGGTTCGTCGAGGAGCAGAGTCGCTGCGCCCGAGAAGAGCACGCGGGCCAGCTCGACGCGCCGCCGCTGACCTCCGGAGAGGGTCCGCAGCGGCTGGTCGAGGACCCGCTCGGGCAGGCCGAGGCTCGAGGTGATGGCGGCCGCCTCGGCCTCGGCTGCCCACCCGCCGAGGGCCTCGAAGCGCTCGCTCGCCCGGGCGTAGCGGCGCATCGCCGACTCCCGCGAGGTGTCGTCGGCGGTTCCCATCTTGGCTGCCGACTCGGCGAGCTCGAGGGCGACGGCGTCGAGCCCTCGCGCCGAGAGCACCCGGTCGCGTGCCAGCACGTCGAGATCGCCGGTGCGCGGGTCTTGGGGGAGGTAGGCGATCTCCTCGGAGCGACGGACCTCGCCCGCAGAGGCGAGGGTTTCACCGGCAAGGACGCGCGTGAGCGTGGTCTTGCCGGCGCCGTTGCGCCCGACCAGGCCCACCCGGTCGCCGGGCGCGACGTGGAAGGCCGCCCCGGAGAGCAGGGTGCGGCCTCCGACGCTCAGCTCGAGTCCGGTGGCGGTCAACATCGCTTCTTGAGCATTCTGTACGACAGTCGCGGCGGTTCCGAGTCACGGGCAGGGCTGGCCCGGCCGTGACGGCGGTCCCGTTACGTTGGCGGCCATGGCGGTCCCGCGCGGTCACCTCGCCGACCAGGCCCTCGAGGTGACGGTGGTCGGCAGCTGGTCCCGCCTCGGCTACCTCGCCCGTCGCCGGATCTTCGACTGGGGCGAGGCGGCAGCACCGGGCGGCGAAGGACGGACTGCGGTGATCTGCGGAGGCTCCTCCGGGATCGGGCAGGCGACGGCGCGCGCGCTCGCCGCGGCCGGGTGGTCGGTGGCAATCGTCTCGAGCGACGCCGGACGCAGCGAGTCCGCTCGCCGCGTCATCGAGTCGGCGGCCGCACGTCGCTCGGGCTCGCCGGCTGCGGCGGGCTCGCCGGGTGCGGCGGGCTCGCCGGGTGCGGCGGGCTCGCCTGCTGTTGTGAGCGCCCACCTCGCCGATCTGAGCGACCTCGACAAGGTCCGCCGAGTGGCCGACGAGCTGGGCAGCGCACACGGGCGGATAGACGCCCTCGTCCATGCAGCCGGGGCGGCCTTCTCCGACTTCCACCGCACCGACCAGGGCTTTGAGGCCAGCTTCGCCCTCTACGTGCTCGGGCCCCACCTGCTCACCTCGCTTCTCCTGCCGGCGCTTCGCGCTGGCGGCGAAGCGGGCTCTTTGGCACGCTCGATCACCGTCTCGTCCGGCGGCGCCTACCTCGCCCGCCTCGACATCGAGGCGCTGGCGGCAATGACGCCGGCCCGTTACCGCGGCGGCGCCGCCTATGCGCTCTGCAAGCGGGCCCAGGTGGAGCTGGCCCGCGAGTGGGCGAGCCGCCTCGAGGCCGCCGGCGCGCCCGTGCTGGCCCTCTGCGCCGACCCCGGCTGGGTCGACACGCCCCTGCTCGAGCGCAGCCTGCCCCGCTTCCGCCGGGCACTGCGACCGCTGCTGCGCACGCCCGAGGAAGGAGCCGACACCGTCGCCTGGCTCGCCGCGGCACCGGCGAGCGAGCTCCAGCGCGGAGGCTTCTACCTCGATCGGATGCCACGGCCGCCAGCCCTGCTGCCGCGCACGGGGACCACGGCCGAGCAGCGCAGCGCGGCCTTCGAGCGCGTCGCCGGACTCTCGGGTGCTCTGGAGGTGACACCCACCTGACCGGCGCCCATCCGCTTGCTCGTCGGCTCCGAAGCTCCGACATGCGAATCGCCATCGTCGGCGCCGGCGTCTCCGGACTCGTCTGCGCGGCTCTGCTGCACCCCGAGCACGAGATCACCGTCCTCGAGGCCGGACCGCGCCCCGGCGGGCACGCGAACACCGTCGACGTCGAGCTCGACGACGGCACCTTCGCCGTCGACACCGGCTTCGTCGTCTACAACGACCGCAACTACCCGCTCTTCTCCTCGCTGCTCGAGAGCCTCGGCGTGGCGACCGAGCCGACGGAGATGAGCTTCTCGGTCTGCGACCCGCAGCGGCGGCTCGAGTACCGCACGACGAGCATCGACAGCGTCTACGCCCGGCGGTCGAGCCTGCTCGATCCCTCGCACAGCCGCATGGTGATCGACATCGTCCGCTTCTCGCGCAGGGCCCGGCGCCTGCTCGGCGAGCTCGGGCCGTCCGCCGGCGTGCCGGGATCGTTCGAGCCGGCGAGAGCAGGACGTGACGCTCGTGCGGATGCCACCCTCGGGGAGATGCTCGCAGCCGGGCGCTATGGCGAGCGGCTGAGGGAGGACTTCGTCGTCCCGCTCAGCTCGGCGATCTGGTCCGCCGACCCGCGACGGCTCGACGAGATGCCCTTCGCCACCTGGGCGCGCTTTTTCGACAACCACGGGCTGCTCTCGTTCGGCGACCAGCCCCGCTGGCGCACGGTGAGCGGCGGATCGAGACGCTACGTCGAGGCGCTGACGAGGCCGTTCGCCCACCGCATCCGGCTCGGATGCGCGGTCGACAAGCTCGTCCGCCACCGAGACGGCGTCGAGCTGCACCTCGCGTCCGGCTCGAGCGAGACCTACGACCACGTCGTGCTCGCCACCCACAGCGACACCGCACTGTCCCTGCTCGGCGATCCGAGCCCGCGTGAGCACGACGTCCTCGGCGCCATCCGGTACCAGGAGAACCTCGCCGTGCTGCACACCGACGAACGGCTGCTGCCGCGGCGGCGCCGGGCCTGGGCGAGCTGGAACTACCAGGTGCACGGCGGAGCGCGCGCTACCCTCAGCTACCACATGAGCCGGTTGCAGCACCTCCGCTCCCGGCACCAGTTGCTCGTCACCTTGAACCGGGACGAGGCGATCGACCCGGCGCGGGTGCTCGCCAGCTTCGAGTACGCACATCCGGTCCTCGACGCCCCGGCTGTACGGGCCCAGTCGCGCCGCTTCGAGATCCAGGGCCTCAACCGGACCTGGTACTGTGGCGCCTCCTGGGGCTACGGGTTTCACGAGGACGGCGTGCGCAGCGCCTACGAGCTGTGCAACCAGCTCCGCAGCGGGGCGGCCGCGGCGGCCACCCGTCTCCTTGATGGTCCCGGTGGTGGCCGCCGGCCGTGAGCGCCACCGCGCGGAGCGGCGTCTACACCGGCACGGTCCGGCACCGCCGTTTCGCCCCGGTCCGCCACGAGTTCTCCTACCAGGTGGCGATGCCGCTGCTGTTCCTCGACGAGCTCGGC